>JBAZFD010000087.1:0-7618 GCA_041653575.1 Thermodesulfovibrionales bacterium | reverse complement strand
GAAGATATCCTTCACCGGAGGGTTGACGATGAGGTCCACATACCTCTGCCTGTACCGCATCTCTATATCCTTGAGCCCGTGCCACTTCTCAGGCAGGGGGGTCAGGGACTTGCTCAGGAAGACGAAATCCTTCAGCTCAAGGGTGAGCTCGTTCGTCCTCGTCCTGAAGAGCTTTCCTTCGGCGCCGATGATGTCGCCGAGGTCGAGCTTTTTGAGGAGGTCGTACTGCTCTCCAAGAAGATCCTTCCTGAAATAGACCTGCATCCTCCCTGAAGCGTCCTGGATATGGGCAAAGCAGGCCTTGCCGAAGTCCCTCATGGCGACGATCCTGCCGGCCACGGAGGTGCATTCCTCCCTGGACTCCAGCTCTTCCTTGGTCACATCATTATATTGCGCATGTATATCAGCAGCCTTTGAGGCAGGCGCGAAACGGCCGTTATAGGGATCAATCCCCATGGCCCTAAGGTCTTCAAGCTTCTTCAGTCTCTGTTCAACTAACTCATTGATCTCTTCCATAGCTGCGAATTATACCCCCCGACCTCCCATCAAGTCAATAATATGCCTGATCCAGAATCCAACCATCAACTTTGCGCGGGGATGCATTTGAACGGTGAGGCGGCCCGATGCCTCGGAGCGAAGCGAGAATGATGGAGAATGCGTCCCCGCGCAAACCCCGAATTTTTTTGATGGTGAATTTTAGTAATTTTGCCGGGGCAAAGGTCCTGTAGAGATAGTGCTGAAAAAGCAATTTCCTATGGATCAGCTGATACTGCCTCTGCCCCTCCAATTGCCGCTTTCCAGCAACAAATCATAGGCAGGTAATGGTGTATAATACATTTTTCATCATTACAGGAGGGGATGTGGAGGGTCTGATTAAACTGACCATTGCAGCCTTTTTAGGCGGCGTTGTGGGAATAGAGAGGCAGATCAGCGGCCAGAATGCCGGATTCAGGACACAGCTCCTGGTATGCCTCGGCTCCTGCCTTTTCACCATCGTCTCGGTCCGGGTCTACGAGCAGTTCGGCGTTGTGGCCGATCCCGGCAGAATCGCGGCCCAGGTCATCACCGGCATAGGCTTTCTCGGCGCAGGGGCAATCCTGAGGTTCAGGGAGAAGTACATCCGCGGCCTCACAACAGCAGCCTCCCTCTGGATCGTCAGCGCCATCGGCATGGGGGTAGGCTTCGGCGAATACACCCTCTCGGTGGCAACCACCCTCCTGGTGATCTTCAACCTCTCCTTACTGAAGGACATTGAGGATTTCCTTCCCATCAACCGGTACATGGACCTCTCCATCCGGATCAGCGGGCATGATGAACTGGATATACAGGAGATAGTCAGGCCGTACAATCTCAAGGTCATGGAGAGCAGGGTCATCTTCCACAAGGCACATGAGGTGGTGGAACAGCGGGTGACCATCCGGTACAGAAAGATCGTACAGATGACTGAGCTCATTAAAGACATCAAAAAGCTGCCCGCTATCCTGGAACTGGGGACCTCGTAGAATTTCCTGTTGCAGGCCGGTTTTTTTTGCGGTAGAATTTTTTTATGAAGAAGAGCCTCTCCTTAATTCTCACTGCCCTTACCCTCATCTCCTGCACCTCTGCCGTCAGGTCGGACTACCTGGAGAAGGGCACAGTGAACTTCTCCTCCCCAGCGCTGACCTCCGATCCGGAGACTTACAAAGGCAGGCTCTTTGTCTTCGGCGGGATCATCGTCTCAACAAAAGTGACGGAGAAGGGTTCCCTCATCGAGGGTATTTACCTGCCCGTTGACTCCCAGGGAACGCCGAAGACGGAAAGGCCGAAGGACGGCAGGTTCCTTGCCTTCTATCCCAAGGAGGCAGGAATCCTTGATCCTGTGCTCTACCGCCCGAGGAAAGAGGTGACCATCGCCGGGGAGTTCACGGAGGTCAGGCAAGGAAAGATCGATGAGATGCAATACAGCTATCCCGTCTTCGAGATCAGGGACATCCGGCTCTGGGAGGAAAGGAACTCAATCATCGTCCCTCCGCCCTACCCCTCCTGGTATTACCCGGCCCCCTACTGGTGGTACGACCCCTGGTGGGGTTATCCCTACCAGCCCTTCCGGCACGGTCCCCACAGGAGATAGTTGCCGGGGCTTTGTGGCCGGAGTTCTGCTATAATTTTAAATACCAACACTCAGGAGGAGGTTTTCATGGCAACACCGGTTGTGGATATGGATCTGTGCATCGGCTGCGGCTCATGCGTTGAGGTTTGCCCCGAAGTCTTCGAGCTCAGGGACGACAAGGCCTGGGTCATCGCGCCCGACAAGTGTGACACATGCAACTGCGAGGAGGCCGCCAACATCTGCCCTGTTGAGGCCATAAAGATGGAGTAGTACAGAACCGGCATCTCTGCGCTGCCTGAAGAGAGGGCTCCCCGCTGTCCCGGGAGCCCTCTCTTTTTTCCTGCCAGGGCGCTATCCCCCGGTCGGCGGCCCTAATTTCTTCAGCTTCCCGTCGCGCAGACCGGTAAGGATGCATTCCCCCTTGTCGTCAACGCGGAACTCACCGAAACGGGCATCGGTATACAGCCCTGCATGCCCCTCCTGGAAAAAGAAGGCATTGGTGGCAAACCTGGGCTGACCGCCCCGGATGCGATACCGGATTACAACCTCTCTTGCCGACAAAGGGGTGCCGTCGTCAAACCCTTTGAATGCCGCAACGCCCCTCTCATCGGAGGACAGCACAAGCCTTCCATCACCCGGAATACGCCTTTTGTCAGTGCCAGCACCGAAGGCTTCATCGGCAGCCCTGAAACGGAGGGCCATATAGTCGCCCTGCACCAGGGAGCGCGGGTCCACCGGCGCAAGCTCAAGGAGCACGACCCTGCCCTTTGCCAGCAGCTGTTCCTTCCCGTAAATACCGATATTCGCCCAAGCCAGGAAAAGCAGCGCTGCGATGACGACAATGGCCTTACGCATAACCATCTCCTCCCTGCCCATTGGCAGGCCAGACCCTGCTGAGCACAAACCGTGCAATCAGCAAGACAATTCCCGTCGCGGCAAGGACAGCAGATTTTACCAGGAGCG
Source organism: Thermodesulfovibrionales bacterium (assembly GCA_041653575.1). Lineage (GTDB taxonomy): Bacteria > Nitrospirota > Thermodesulfovibrionia > Thermodesulfovibrionales > Dissulfurispiraceae > JBAZFD01. Next base: position 4,566 of record JBAZFD010000087.1, on the reverse strand, counting down.
TTGTCTCCAGCTGATAGTAGTAAAGGGAAAGGTAGCCAATGAGACCGAGAATACCGAGCCCGGTGAGCAGCCGGTTAGCGTTGGCGTAGCCGAGCAGCACAATGATGAGACCTGTGGTAATGCCCGGCGCCTTGAATGAAGAAATGGCTATTGCAACTGCCGCGACAAGCGAGACCTGCGTAGTCCGGTCATTCATGCCGAGCCCCTCACGTCTGAGCAGACGGGAAACGGTAAAGATGAAGACCGCACTGTTCAGGATAACGCCTGACCACCAGGAAAGCCTGCCGAACACTGGGCTGCTCTGCTCAAAAACGCCTGACCACAGAGGCTCGCCCATGAGCAGTATGCCGTTGACACAGATAGCGGCAACCACAAAACCATAACCGACAGGACGGACTAAAAGGCCCCTGTCTGCCCAATTCAGCTCCTTCAGCCAGAGGGCTGCGAACCCGGCTGTTATGAGCGGCGGCGCAAGATGGGGTATGTCATAAGCAGAGAGGGCAAAGCTGAGGCTGATGGCTGAGGCGCAAGAGGAGACAACACGATGGATCTGATTGCTGACTGCTGCAACAAGGACAGCTTCAAAAACCATTATCGCCAGGCAACCAAGACCGATCTCCTCCCTGAATATGTCTGTCAGTCCTGAGATGAAAAGCCCTTGTCCCGCGAAGCTCACTGCAAGGCCGAACTGGACGGCGAACTCCTTTCCGCGCAAAGCGCGGAATATGAATGCAGCTGCTGCGCAGGCAGCGGCCCCGGCAAGCAGAGAGGCCGTCCTGTTCTCCAGGATGAACCGCAAAGACACCGCGACAAAGCCGAAGAGGAAAAATGCGCCGACCCATCCGGCAAACCCGAGCATGACGCGCACAAACCACGGGGAGTGTCCCTCAGCCGTAGGGGCTTTTTCACCAATGACAAGCCCCTCTGCTGAAAGACGGTCCCATAGCTGCTCCGTGGAGGCAGTTCTCATCTCCCCTCCTCCCGGCTGATCTTCTTCAGCCACAACCCGCCGAGGGCCGAAAGACCGATCACGGCAAGACCGATAAACAGATAAGCGATGCCGGAATCGCCGCCCTCAAGCAATACCCTTCCAAGGATTGCCGCAACAACAATGACCACGCTGAGGACAGCCCCTGCAAGCATGAAGAGGTCGAAAACGATGCGCCTGTAGGAGACATAGATCGCGGCAAGCCAGAGGGGGTAGACTATGAAAGCGGCGTTGAATCCGACGTTGTCATCAAAAATCGCCATCAGCGCAAGCGCAGTAACCAGTCCTCCGTCTGCGAGACCCAGCAGCCTTACGGCCCAGCGTTCGCGCAGCCATACCACATGGCGGCTGAAGAACTCCCAGAGCAGGAGCGCAAAAGAATTGAAACCGAAGAGGAGCCAAAGCTGTTCCTCAGTGCCGAAGAGCAGACCGAAGAGACTGGGGAAGGCATGAAAATAGAGCGTGATCGCAATGTTGACAAGGCCTGTCAGCAGTATCCAGAGGACAGGCAGCCTCCCGACTGCTGTCCAGGGAAGAATGGCAACAGCCCAGGTAACAAAGAGATCGAAGGTGTCTGCCCCTGTCTGGTAGGTCTGTCCGAAGAGCGCCAGGAGCGCACCGGCAAAAACCGAGGCTGCAAGGAGTGACGCCTTGCCCGCCGGGTTGTCCATGCCGAACCGAAGGCAGCACACAACAGCAACCGCAATGAGCAACTCAACCAGCCCGAACCTGGCGAAGTCGCCCATTTCCTGCCAGTTGTAGGCGAAGAAGAAAATGCCCCCTGCTGCAACCGATACGGTTCCGCTCCAGAGCAGCAGACGGTCTATAAACCGATGCCAGTCACCCCGGTCAGGGAGCGCGCCTGAGACCCGCATCGCCTCCTCAGCACGCCCTGCCGCAAGATGCCCCTGCTCAGCCCATTGGAGAATCAGGTTGCGATGACTCTTCATGGCCCCCCCCTTTTATCTTCCCCGATCTCAAACTTTCCGGTGCTGCCTTATTATCACTGTTTGACCAGTTCCACCCGCCGGTTCTTCGCCCTTCCCTCCTCTGTATCATTCGATGTGACGGGTGTAAGGGAGGCCACACCATGGGGTTTCAGGCGCGGGGCTGCTATCCCGTACTTGCCGTTCAGTGCTTTTACCACCGCCTCTGCACGGTCTCTCGAAAGCTTCATATTGGCGTCAAAGGAGCCCACGTTGTCCGTATGGCCCACCACATAGAGCTTCAGTGAGCCGTTGTCCTTGAGAAGCTTTGCAATTTCCGCGATGGCGGCGTCGGATTCAGGCTTTACCTCCGACTTCCCTGTGTCGAAGTATATGCCGTATACGGAAACATGGCCGGTCGCATTGATGTCATTCCCCATAGCCTCGGCATTTGCCGTAACTTCCTGTTTCATCGTCTCTCTTTCCACTATCGTCAGCCGGTACATGTTATTGTAGGACCTGACCTCAACCCAGGTCTCCTTGCCCCCCTTCTGGAGCGAGATTGTAGAGGTTTTGTTGAAGTTGTCGTCAAAGAGGACCTTCCCACCGATCTTCTTCAGGGCGTCCTGGATGTTCCTTCTTATCTTCAGTTCTCCGGGCTCCGCCACGCCCTTGTCGAGATTGTACTGGAAATGATAAAAATGGCCTTCGATTGCCACCTTCTTGCCGTCCTTGTCAATAAACTTGTAGCTGTCGAAATCCCTGTCCTTGTATTCTGTTATATGGAAGCCGGGCATCCTCGACAGCAGCAGGTGGTCCTTCCCCCCTTTCACATCCGGATCAGCGGCTACAGAAAGACCAAAACTCGCCAGCATAAGAAACAGGCAGAAGATTACCGACATTGCATTTTTCATGTTTTCTCCTTGTTTGAGATATGGTTATTTTAAAGTGTTGCGATGCGACGGATACGTTCAAGCTTTTCTTCGGCAAGCCCTTCAATGTCATGTTCATCAAGCCATCCCCCGGTGTTCTGCGCTGAACGGCAAAGCCTTGGCGCATTCGCCGGAGTGAGAGATTAGGTTGCATGGAACAGGGCCCAATTCTCTGAAAGCCGCTGGGGGTCGGAGACCGGGACTCTGAACCGACGCAACGACATATCCTTCACAGGCCTCTTATGAGGAGAATGGAGCCAGTGGTTATGTTCCCAAGCTACATACTCTGCCACGGCGACACTCGGCACCACGAAGAACTTCGGCAGAACGGAGGGGTCATTCAGCCACACGAAGATGTACAGCAGATCGTCGTGGACTATGGACTCGTGCTTTTCAGACATTTGCCAGCTGTAGCACTCTTCTGCTCCGAAGAGTCGTTCGATCTTCGGGGCGCCACGTGACGCTTTCACTTCAACCCTCCAGAAACGAGATGTATCGGGGTTGTAGACGACTATGTCCACGCTCTTGGTGTTGCCAAGGGTCAGCGTACCAATGAGGCCACGCTGAGCGATTTGCGCCAAGACGTAGAATTCGCCAGCAAGTCCGGTTTGTGTGGTGCTCATCCGTGCCGCCTCTCCTGTTTCAATGAAGCCCAACATTCATTTTTTATTCCTCTTCCACATAATACTCAAAATTATAGGAGAAGAGGGTGAGACAGTCAATAAACAGCTAAAAAACAATCCAAAATTCAGCAAAGTTCTTTCGTCTTTTGTGAATATGTCATTCCGGCTTGTCCGGAATCCTTCTGGTGTAAGGGATGGGGGAAGGATCCCCCCCCTCCTTGCTCGGGGAGTGCATGGTTCGACAAGCTCACCATGACAGTTTGTCACCCTGAGCCTGCCGAAGGGTGGGTTCCCCCATCAAGTCGGGGAATGACAGCCCCTGGAACGGGAATTTGATGAAAACTGCAATAGGGATTCCGGACAAGCCGGAATGACGGATTGAGGACTTTTTGAGGCTGCCTCACAGTTTGAGGCCTGTAAGCCGTCGCAAGAGAATGTCTTCGAGACTCCGGCGCGAATCAAAGACTGACAGCACGTAAACCGTTCTCTCAGAAACCCTGTATATGATTCTCCATGGGCTGACGATCAGCTCATGGTATTGAGTGATGCCCTGATCGTGAAGCTCATGAACAACAGGACCTCTGCGCGGAAAGGTGCGGAGGCTCGATGCCTTTTTTCTTATCTCCCTGAAAACCTCGCAGGCGCGGGACGGACTGTCATCGGCAATGTATTCTACTATGCCGATGAGATCCCTCTCTGCCGTTTCCGACCACCTGACGTCGTAGGTTTCTTTCACTACCTTCTTTGTTTCAGGAGTTTCTCGACCTCTGCGAATACCTCCTCCTGGCTCCTGGACCTCCCGTCCCTCACGTCCTGCTCCCCCTGAGAAAGCAGTTTCAGGATGCCGATGGCATTTCTCATATTCTCATAGCTCTCCGGGTCCTGCAACACAGCCCTGGGCTCTCCGTTCTGGGTAATGACGATGGGTCGATGGGTTTCGTTTATCTGTTTCAGCAGGTCAGGGGCTTTTGATTTAAGGTAGGTAATCGGCTTAATGTCCTTCGATATATTCATTTTGCACCTCCGGTCTTTATATGGTACCACAATCAGACCTTGGCAAGGTGTTTTAGTGTTCGGGGATCAGCTTCTTCCTTCTT
>JBAZFD010000086.1:0-7647 GCA_041653575.1 Thermodesulfovibrionales bacterium | reverse complement strand
CTGAGAAAGGACATTGCAGCAATATCCGACAAGTACGGAAACAACGGGTATGCCCTGGTCTCCGTTGCTCCTGACCTAATCCCTGACGAGGCGACCAGGGAAACAAAGGTCATCTATCATATTGATGAAGGCGACAGGTTCAGGATAGGCAGGATCGAGGTTGCAGGCAACACAAAGACAAGGGACAAGGTCATCAGGAGGGAGGTCAGGGTCGACGAGGGGGATTACTACAACGCCTCAGCCCTGAAGAGGAGCTATGAAAGGCTGAACAACCTCCAGTACTTCGAGTCTGTAGACCTCTCCCCCAAGCCCAGGCCTGAAGAGAAAGTGGTCGACCTTGATGTGACGGTCAAGGAGAAGCCCACGGGCTTCATCAGTGTGGGCGGAGGTTACAGCTCTGTGGACCATTTCATTGCCATGGCGGACATCACCCAGGGCAACCTCTTCGGCAAGGGCCAGTTAGTCAAGGTAAAGGGCGAGCTGGGAGGAGCAAGTTCCTATTACGAGCTCTCTTTCAGGGACCCCTGGTTCCTCGATAAGCAGCTCTCCTTCGGGGCGAGCCTCTACAACACAGAGCGGGAGTACGGGGACTTCAGCAGGAAGGCCTTCGGCGGTGAACTCTCACTGGGAAAGAGCTTCATGGAGTACTGGGGCGCCTCTGTGGCATACAGCTTTGAAAAGGCCACGATCTTCGATGTAGACCCGAATGCATCCAACATAGTCAAGGACCAGGAAGGGACAAGGACAACCAGCGCCATAAGCCTCTCTCTGGGAAGGGACACGAGAGACAACTACCTCGATCCCACAAGGGGATCAAAGAATGCGGTCTACATGACCTTTGCAGGACTGGGAGGCAGCAATGCCTTTATCAAAGGTGTAATGGAGACAAGCTGGTACTTCCCTGTCTTCGATGTGACCACAGTCCACCTCAGGGGTATAGCAGGATTTGCCACAGGGATCTTCGGCAAGGAGCTCCCCCTCTATGAGAGGTTCTATGTCGGCGGAATCAATACCGTCAGGGGCATTGAATACGGCAAGGGAGGCCCCCTTGATCCCAACACAAACGAGGCCTACGGCGGAGAAAAGGAACTGGTCCTCAATGCTGAGTACATCTTCCCTATCCTCCCGGAATACAAGTTCAAAGGCCTGGTATTCTTCGATGCAGGAAGGGCATATGACGCCAATGAAACCTTCGGGAGCGACCTCAGGTATACCGCCGGAGCAGGAATCAGGTGGGTCTCTCCCATGGGTCCCATCAGGATAGAGTGGGGCTATAACCTGGACAAGAGGGCAGGAGAGGGATCCAACAAGGTGGAGTTTGCCTTCGGAAGCTTCTTCTAAGCCGGAAATGCCGTGAAGAATTCCATGCAAAAAAACCTCCTGGGAGTTTGTGCCTCCTGCCTGATCTTCATGGCCCTGCCTCATCCGGCCCAGGGGCAGGTACGGCTGGCCCTGGTGGACATACTGAAGACCCTCAATGAATCCTCCATAGGACAGGAGGCGAAGTCAGGCCTTACTGAATTCATCCAGTCCCGGCAGGAGCTCATAGACAAAGAGGAAGGAAAGATAGAGGAGTTCAAGGCGGAGCTTGCAAGAACCCCCGAGGCCTCTGAAATCCTGAGGGAACGGAGAACAGCGGAACTGGAGAGACTCATCGAAGAGTATCGGGAAGCCACAGCCCGGCTCCAGCAGGAGATAGCAGAAAAGCAGGAGGAGCTGACTCTCCAGGTGACGGAGAGACTGAAGACCGTTGTGGAGGAAATCGGACTGGTTGAGGAGTACACCCTGATCCTCGACAAGGACGATGACATTGTCCTCTACTGTGACAAGGCGCTCCTTCTTGAGATAAAATAATGGTCAAAACAGCTTTCAGCCATTCAATTACGCATAAAAAAACACTTTGGAGGAGAGAGATGAAAAAAGTTCTTTGTGTTCTTCTTATATCCCTTGCCGTACTTACGGGTGGCGTCTTCTCCCGTACAGATGCAGCTGAACTGAAGGTAGGCATTGTCGATCTCCTGAAATCCCTCAATGATTCGGAAAAGGGGAAAAAGGCAAAGACCGAGCTGGAATCCCTCATCAAGGCAAAACAGTCAGCAATAGACGAAAAGGGAAAGAACCTTGAAAAGCTCAAGGGAGAGCTGGAAAAGCAGGCCTCCATCATATCACCTGAGGCAAAAAAGGCAAAAGAGGAAGAGATGGAGAGGCAGGTGAGGGATTACCAGAGGACTGTCACAGATTCCCAGGCTGAGGTAAAGAAAAAGGAAGGGGAGCTGACCGGAGAGATCCTCAAGGAGATCAGGGGTGTGATCCAACAGATCGCCCAGGAAGAGGGGTACAGCCTCGTCCTGGAGAAGGCCGAGGGGCTCATCCTTTACTCCGACAAGGCCCTTGATATGACCGCAAAGGTGGTCAAGAGATACAACGAGCCGAAGAAGAAATAGAACGGACCGGACAATGAGACTCCAGGAGATAGCAGATCTTATAGGAGGAGAGGTCATAGGAGACGCTCTGGTTGAAATCCAGGGCGTCTCCGGGATTTCCGATGCACTGTCAGGCGACATCACCTACCTTGAAGGCCCCAAACTCATAAAGGCGCTGCAAGCCTCTTCCGCTTCTGCTGTCATTGTCAGCGAGCCTCTGGAAACCGATAAGCCCCAGGTAAAGGTAAAAAACCCGAAGCTTGCCTTTGCGCAGCTCCTCTCCCGGTTTTATCCCCGCCCCTGCCTGCCGGAGGGCATTAGCGAAAAGGCCTGGGTCTCAGACAAGGCACGGATTGGCGAAGGCGTCTCCATTGCCCCCTTTGCCTATATATCAGAGGGAGTCACGATCGGAAAGGGCGCTGTTATCTACCCCGGCGTGTTCATCGGAGAGAACAGCCATATCGGTGATTCATGCACCCTTTATGCCAACGTAACCATCCGCGAAGGGGTAACCATCGGCGACAACGTCATCATCCACGCAGGCGCTGTTATAGGAGCAGACGGCTTCGGCTATGTCTTTGACAGCGGAAGGCATCATAAGATCCCCCAGGTGGGAGGCGTTGTCATCGGCGATGATGTGGAGATAGGGGCAAACACCACCATTGACAGGGCCACCACAGGCAACACGGTCATCGGTCAGGGGACAAAAATAGATAACCTTGTCCAGATTGGCCACAATGTACAGGTAGGCAGAGCCGTTATCATCGTCTCCGAAGCCGGGATAGGGGGAAGCTCCGTCATCGGTGACGGCGTGATCCTGGCGGCACAGGCAGGCGTGGCTGATCACGCCAGGATAGAGGCAGGGACTATTATCGGCGCCCAGTCAGGGGTCATGCCCGGAGAGGTGAAAAAGGGTGTCTACATTGGAAGCCCCATTCTTCCCCACAGGGACTGGCTCAAGGCCCAGGCAGTGTTTACGAAACTCCCCGAACTCAACAGGCGGATAAAGGATTTAGAGGAAAAAATCAAACAGATCAGCGCAGAAAAGCAGTAGGGCAGCAGTTCAGAAGAACAGCAATTCCGGAGATCTCATCCTTCACCTGCCGGGCTTCTGATCTCCTGCTCTTCTGCGCTATAGAAGGAGGCATCATGGTCGAGATAAAAGAAATAATGTCCCTGCTCCCCCACAGATACCCTTTTCTCCTTGTAGACAGGGTTATTGAACTGGAGCCCTCTGTACAGGCCGTTGCAATAAAGAATGTCACCATGAATGAGCCTTTTTTCCAGGGCCATTTCCCCGGCAACCCCGTCATGCCGGGAGTCCTTATTGTAGAGGCAATGGCTCAGGCAGCGGGAATCCTGGCCTTCAAATCAGGCATCCAGGGCAAGGCGGTTTATTTCATGAGCATCGAGAAGGTGAAGTTCAGGAAGCCCGTTCTCCCCGGTGACCAGCTCCGTTTTGAGGTAAAGGTCCTCCAGAGGAGGTCGGCAGTCTGGAAGTTCAGCGGCAGCGCCTACGTGGACGGACAGCTGACCTCAGAGGCTGAGTTCACCGCCATGATCAGCGACAAGGAGATGTAGGGGGACCGATGCCAAAGGAGATACACACAACCGCCCTGGTCAGTCCGGGGGCAGAGTTGGAAGAGGATGTCTTTATCGGACCTTACTGCATCGTCGGTGATGGCGTTGTCATCAGGAGAGGAACGAGACTCAACTCCCATGTGGTCGTGGAAGGCGATACGGTCATCGGAGAGGACTGTGCCATCTACCCCTTCACCTCCATCGGGCTCCCTCCTCAGGACATGAAGTACAAAGGTGAAAAGACAGGGGTCAGGATAGGAAACAGGACCACCCTCAGGGAAAACATCACCATCCACAGGGGCTCAGTCGGCGGCGACGGACTGACAGAGATCGGTGAGGGCTGCTTCCTTATGGCCTATGTCCACATAGCCCACGACTGCAAGGTCGGGAACTCCGTCATCATGGCCAATTCAGCCACTCTTGCCGGACATGTCCAGGTGGAAGACCATGCAGTCATAGGCGGCGTTGTGGTGGTCCACCAGAACACCCGTATCGGCGCCTATGCCATGGTGGGAGGTTTCAGCGGCATCGGCCAGGACATCCCTCCCTACACCATGGCATCGGGTTCAAGGGCGCGGCTTTACGGCCTCAACTCCATAGGCCTGAAGAGGCACGGCTTCACTGACGAGACCATAAACACCCTCAAGAAGGCATACAAGATCCTCTTCAGGGAGAAGAGGACCCTGAGGGATGCCCTCAGGAAAATAAAGGCTGATCTCCCTGAGACAGCGGAAACAGAGCATCTCCTCAACTTCATTGATAAAAACAAGAGGGGGATATGCAGGTAGGACAGAAGTCAGAAGTCGGAAGTCAGAATACAGAGCAGACAGCCGTAATCGGGATAATTGCCGGTTCGGGCGCCTTGCCTGCGCTTATTGCGCAGGATGCGCGGGAAAGGGGGATCAGGGTCGTTACCGTTGCCATAGAAAACCTGGCATCTCCTGATATCGAGCCGGTCTCCGATGAGCTGAAATGGATCAATGTGGGAAAGCTGGGCGAGCTCATTGACACCCTGAAAGGCGCAGGGGTACAAAAGGCGATCATGGCAGGGAAGGTCCCCAAGTCGCTGCTTTATACCACCAAGGTGACTCCCGACCTCAGGGCGATCAAGCTCCTCTTCTCCCTCAGGGACAAGAGTGACGACTCCATCCTCAACGCCATCACGAAAGAGCTGCAGAAAGAGGGGATAGAGATCATCGAGACTGCAGCCTTCAGCCCCGGCCTCCTGACTCCTGAGGGAGTGCTTACGGCAAAGAAACCCACAGCCGACGAACTGAAGGACATTGATTTCGGCTGGAGGATCGCAAAAGAGATCGGAAGGCTCGACATAGGCCAGTCTGTTGTGGTTAAGGGACAGGCGGTCTTGGCTGTTGAGGCGATTGAAGGGACAGATGAAGCAATCCTCAGGGGCGGAAAATGGTCCGGCGAGGGCGCGGTGGTAGTGAAGGTGAGCAAACCCCAGCAGGACATGAGGCTTGATGTCCCGGTCATCGGCATGGACACCCTCAGGGCCATGATATCAGTAAAGGCAACGGTCCTGGCTCTGGAGGCACAGAGGAGCATCATCATAGACAGAAAGGCTGTGCTCTCTGAGGCGGAGAGGGCCGGGATAACCATCGTGGGGGTCATGAAAGACTGATGATCACCTTTCTCTCATCCATCAGGGAAGGAGTCAATACCGTCCACAAAAACTGGCAGCTGGTGCTCCTTCAGATTGCCACCATGATCCTGAGCTGCATGGGGTTCTTCATCATTGTAGGCATACCCATTGCAGTTGCCTTTGTCATGTTCGGCCTGGACCTGACGGAGATCCTCAAGCTCACCGATGCGGTCAGCGCCCTCAAGGGCTCCACAGCGCTCCTCAACAAATACTTCGGCATGGCTGTGGTGATAATCCTGAGCATCCTCATCTATATGACAGCCATAGCCGTCATCTGGGTCTTCACCATTGCAGGCTCAGTGGGGGTCCTGAGCAAGAGCATCATCCATGAGATCTCCCACTTCTCCCTGGAGAGATTTTTCCGGGAAGGGAAAAAGCTGTTCCTGCCTATGCTTGTTTTCTCCCTCATCATGGGCGGCATCTTTGTCAGCACCGCTTTCATCCTCGGCATTATCGGCGGAGGGGCATCCACGGTCATTGATATGGCAGACGGCCATGAGCAGACGCTGGCCATCTTTCTGAGGATATTCTTCTACCTTGTGCTTATCGCCCTTGGAATAATCCTTATTCTCACGACACTTTCCATTGCGGTATTCGGTACAGCCGACCTCGCCTTCCGCGGGTCCAGGGCCTGGCAGGCGGTGAAAGGGGCAGCGAAACTCATCCACGACAGGCCGTCATCCATAGGATTTTACGGCCTCCTCCTCCTGGGGTACATAGCCGCGAGCTTTCTCATGGTCTTCCTCATGACCCCCTTTACCCTGATCCCCATCATCGGCCCCCTGCTCTACCTCCCCTACCACCTCGTCTCCTATGCGGTCCAGGGATATGTGAACCTCATCATCATCGCCTCGGTCCTCCACTATTACAGGAGAGTCACCGCGCAGGACGTCAGCGGAGGGGCTGATACTTCTCAGACAGGAGAAGCCGGGCAGACTCTTCCTCCTGCCGAGATATCAGGGAATCAGGGAGACTGATCCTGAAGCAGTCCTCAAAGGCCTGCCTGATGGCTTCTTTGAATCCTTCCGGGGAAAAGTCAGGAGAGACCTCCCTGAGTCCGATCATGGAGGCATCAACAGAAGAGGGAGGAGCGAGAGGCTCCTCCTCTTTGAACACAAGGGGCAGTCTCTCATAATCGATGCTATAGGGGATTGATCCCTGCTGAAGAAACCCCTCCCGCCACCTCTTCTGGGCTGAGCCGACGAGCTTTCTCCCCCCTATCCCGATCTCTCCGAAGGACTGTGATTTAAAACAGAGGGGGCTCCGCACAAGGTTCCGGCCTGATTCCCGTTCGAGCTTCATGGTTATGGGAATGCCCTCCATCTCCATCGCCCTTTTCAGTGCAGAACCGATGAGGAGGTAGGTATCGAGGAGGCCCTGGGAAAAGAGACCCTCGTTCCTTGCCGTGAAGCTGTAGGTGAGCTCATCGCCGTGGAGGATCCCCCTGCCGCCTGTAGGCCGCCTCACAACAGGGATTTCATGGGCCTCGCAGTAGGCGAGATTCACTGTCTCAGGCTTCTGGAAATGACCGATGCTCACTGACTGCCGATCCCATCCGTATATCCTGAGGGTGGGCGGGGCAGAACCATCACGGACTGCAAGGGAAATCGCCTCATCGAGGGCCATATTGTATGAGGCCGAAGAGCTGCCGGAATCTATGAAACGCCAGGCCTTCATTCAGTCGAAATCAGCGTAAATCTCGCCGAACTTGATACCGGCCACAACGGACTGTTTATACCGCCCCCTCAGAGAGTTCTTCGCCTCCTGGAACTCCTCTGAGGTCATACCGTTCTTGATCGCCATATAGGCCTCGATAAAGGCAGCCAGGTGGTCCGCTGCCTCAATGAGCCCGCCGTCCCGGGGGCTGAACTCATCCCGGTTGTAGCTTCGGGATATCTCTTCCGAGGAAACCCTTTCCACAACGCCATTCAGGGTCACAATATCGGAGAACTCGTTTTCTGTGTACATCCTCATCTCAGAATG
>JBAZFD010000085.1:0-7779 GCA_041653575.1 Thermodesulfovibrionales bacterium | reverse complement strand
TTCAAGCTCCAGGAGGGTGAAGTGGCCTTCGAAAAGGACACGATCAGGATCACCTTCAGCGGCGGCCATGCCTTCCATGCCGACTCTGTGAAAGAGAATCTCCCAGCCATAAAGAAGGTCCTCCGTGAGGTCATGGGTCGGGAGCTGGATATCGTCGTAGACACAAAGGACGGCAAGAAGGGCGTGAGCAAGAAGGACCTGAAGGAGAAGGCGATGCAGGACCCTGTCATCCGCGATGCCCTGGAGCTTTTTGAGGCAAGGATCGTGGACGTTATTCCGAACATCCAGAAAAACGGTCCTGCTGAGGAATAGGGCTTTAAGTAAGTCTCTTTGTCATGGTGAGCCTGTCGAACCATGAAACCCTTCGACAAGCTCAGGGTGACAGAGTTTGAATTGCAGGAAGAGATAGAAAAAACAATCGATAAACAAGGAGGATATAATGTCCAAGAAGATGCTGGGAGATATCATGAGGGAGGCCCAGAAGCTCCAGGTCGAGATGCAGAGGATGCAGGAAGAGGCCAAGAAGAAGACCGTTGAGGCCAGCGCAGGCGGAGGCATGGTCTCTGTTGTGGCAAGCGGCGCAGGAGAGCTTATCTCTGTGAAGATAGAGAAGGATGTGGTGAGCCCCGATGACGTGGAGATGCTCCAGGACCTGATCCTCGCTGCGGCGAATGAGGCCCTCAGGAGGGCCCAGCAGCTGGTGAACGATGACATGTCCAAGGTCACCTCAGGACTTCAGCTGCCCGGCATGGGCGGACTGGGGAATCTCTTCAAATAGCATGTCCTTAGGCATTATCGAGAACCTCATCACCCAGCTGACGAGGCTCCCCGGCATCGGGAGAAAGAGCGCCCAGAGGCTGGCCTTTTTTATCCTCACCATGTCTCCCGAGGAGGCAAAGGCGATTGCCCAGGCGATCACCGACGTGAAGGAGAAGGCCCGGTTCTGCTCCACCTGCTTCAACATCACCGATGCGGAGACCTGCTCCATTTGCAGTGACTCCTCACGGGAGAGGGACAGGCTCTGCGTGGTCGAGGAGCCGAGCAACATCGTGGCCATCGAGAGGACAGGCTTCAGGGGGCTCTACCATTGCCTTCTGGGCGCTCTCTCCCCCCTGGACGGTATCACCCCTGACAAGCTGAAGATAAAAGAGCTTTTGGCGAGGATTCAGCGGGACGGTGTGCAGGAGGTGATCCTCGCCACCAACCCCAACACCAAGGGAGAGATGACCGCCCAGTACATCACCGAGGCGATCAGGCCCCTCAACTGCCGCGTCACCAGGATAGCCTACGGCCTTCCCATGGGCAGCGACATAGAGTTCGCCGACGAAGTAACCCTCAGCAAGGCCCTTGAGGGAAGAAGGGATATGTAAGAAGAGGCGAAGCCGCAACTGCGGCTTCGCGCTCCTTGACCCTGCATTTCTGCTGTATGGTCCGAAGCCTCAGATTCTATAGTTCTGCCCCCGTTGTTTTGCTGATTCCATTCTATAAACGCACAAATGAAAGCCAGGCACTGTTGACTCTTATTGGTGAGGCGACGGTGCTGAAGGATCGGTTGACGGTGGATTTTATTGCCCAGGGCAATTCAAGTGTCAGTCTGAAATAAGGGCAATCATGAAGGATTGCATAAGGATGAGCGTGTCCGGAAGTCCCCGGTAAGCGAGATCTGGATCTTCGGATCTTTCGTTCGGCGGGCAGAAGAAGCGGTGCGGAAGCAGAGAGTTCCTCGCAGGCTGAAGGGGATTACAGCCTTACGGGAACTCCCTTGTCTCTGAGGTATTCCTTTGTCTCTTTGATGGTGTACTCACGGTAGTGGAAGATGGATGCGGCCAGGGCTGCGTCCGCTTTTCCCTTGGTGAGGCCGTCGTAGATGTGATCCAGGTTGCCCACGCCGCCTGATGCTATGACCGGGATGGATACTGCCTCGGCAATGGCCCTGGTGAGAGCCAGGTCGTAGCCGTCTTTTGATCCGTCCCTGTCCATGCTGGTGAGGAGGATTTCCCCTGCGCCAAGCTCTTCCATGTATTTTGCCCACTGGATGGCATCCATGCCTTTGGGCTTTCTGCCGCCGTGGGTGTAGACCTCCCACATGGACCGTGAAGCGTCAGGCGCGATGAGCAGCCGGTCTGAGAGCTGTTTTGAAGCGCTGAGCCATGCAGGGATCTCTTCAGGCGTGCGGATCTCAAACCTGGAGTCATGGACACGCTTTGCGTCTATGGCCACGACGATGCACTGGCTCCCGAACTTTTCTGCTGCGGCCTGGATAAACTCAGGGTCGTTGACTGCTGTGGTGTTGACGGAGACCTTGTCGCAGCCTGCGTTGAGGAGGTTCCTGATGTCGTCGAGGACGCGGATGCCGCCGCCGACGGTGAGGGGCATGAAGACATCGGTGGCGGTCTTCTCCACCACATCGAGGATGATCCTTCTCTTCTCATGGGAAGCGGTGATGTCGAGGAATACCAGTTCGTCCGCGCCCTGGGCGTCGTAGAATATGGCGTTGTCCACGGGATCTCCGGCGTCCCTGAGGTTGACGAAGTTCACCCCTTTGACCACACGGCCATCTTTTACATCAAGACAAGGGATTATGCGTTTTGCCAGCATGTTACTCTCCGCCCTCTGCGAGGGCTATTGCCTCTTTCAGGTCAAGTGATCCTGAGTACAGGGCCTTGCCGGTAATGGCGCCCCAAAGGCCTTCTATTTCCATAAGGTTCCTGAGGTCCTCAAGGGAGGATACGCCGCCTGAAGCGATGACAGGGATCTTCAGGGCCTCCACCATCCTCCGGGTTGCCTCGATATTGGGTCCTGTCATCATCCCGTCCTTGGATATGTCGGTGTAAATTATTCCGGCTGCGCCATACGCCTGCATCTTGCCGGCAAGGTCGCAGGCGAGGGTATGGGTGACTTCAACCCAGCCCTTTACAGCCACAAGGCTGTTCTTTGCATCAATCCCGATCCATACCTTTCCGGGGTATTTTCGGGCTGCCTCTTGCACCAGTTCGGGGTTCTCTATGGCTGCCGTGCCGATGATGACCCTGTTCACCCCAAGAGAGATGAGGCTGTCTATCCTTGCCATATCCCTGATCCCGCCGCCGACCTCCATCTCAATGGAGAGGGCCTTCCGGATTTTCATGATGCTTTCGATGTTCTTCTGGTCGCCGGTGAAGGCACCGTCGAGATCGACGATATGGATGAGGCGGGCGCCCATGGACTGCCAGCGGAGGGCAGTGGCCACAGGGTCATCGGAATAGACTGTTGCGTCCTCTTTTTTCCCCTGGAGAAGCCTGACGCAGAGCCCCTCTTTAAGGTCTATTGCAGGAATAATAATCATGGGGGTAATATACCATAAGATTGTAAAAAGGGGTAAGTATCAGGCAATCATGACTATTCGCAGGCGCTGTCCGGTCATTGTTATTACTCTTGTCCTTTTCCTGTCGGCCTTTGCCCCTGACTCTTCCTCTGCCTACACCATGTCTGAGCTCCTCCGGTACGACCTCACCTGGTCGGGCATCAAGGCCGGGGAGGCGGTCCTGGAACTGAAGGACAACGGCCAGGAGGCCCAGATTATCTCCCGCGCAAACTCCACCGCCTTTGTTTCCATGTTCTACCGTGTGGAGGATGTTGTCATCGCCACGCTGAGAAAAGGCCAGTCGCTTGTGGCGGGATTCTGGGGTGTCCCCCGGAATTACCGGCTGAAGACCAGGGAGGGAAAGCAGCGGAAGGACAAGGAGACGATCTTCGACCCCAGCGGTCGGAAGGCGACCTTCATCAACCATCTGGAGCCTGAGAAGGTGGATTTCGATCTCGATCTCCCTGCCCTTGACCCCCTCTCCTGTTTCTACTACATACGGGGGCTCCCCCTTGAGGTGGGAAAGTCAGTTTATGTTGCTGTCTTTGACAGCAAGAAGCTCTACAAGGCGGAGATCCAGGTCCTGAAAAAAGAGATTATAGAGACCTCCCTGGGCAGATTCAACACCATCCTTATACGGCCTGTCATGAAGTCAGAGGGGATATTCTCCCGCAGGGGGGACATCCTCATCTGGCTCACCGACGACGACAAGAGGATTCCCGTCCTCCTGAAGACAAAGCTCTCTGTCGGGTCTGTAAAGGCCACCCTCACCGGCGGTAAATACTGATCCGGCCTCCCCTGTCTCCCTGTTTTTTTCTGAACACTGAGTTAGCTTCTTTTTTTCCTGATACAATTGAGCTGAAGCCCTTCTGGTTTTTCCGTGCCTCATAATTGCCCTGCATGTATCTTGACAAGATGCGACTCATGTTATAGGATATAAATCATATGAAGGAGTAAGAGGGGAAGATTATGGCAGCCTCTGTAAAAGACTACTACCAGGTCCTCGGTGTAACGAAGGAGACTTCCCAGGATGAGATAAAAAAGGCCTACAGGAAGCTCGCCCGGAAACACCACCCTGATCTCAACCCGGGGGACAAAGCAGCTGAGGAACGGTTCAAGGAGATAAACGAAGCCTATGCTGTCCTGGGAGACCCCCAGCGGAAGGCTGAGTATGACCGGGCAGGCACAACCTTTGAGCAGTTCGGGGGCTTTGAGGGAGGCAAGGGTTTCGACTTCACCGAAAGCTTTGACATGGGCGATATCCTTGGCAGCATCTTCGGCGGAAGGGGAAGGGCCGAGCATTATGCCAGGGGAGAGGACATTGTGATGGCCATGGAGCTTTCCCTGGAGGATGCCTTTTCCGGCCTGACGCGGCCTGTCAACGCCAGCAGGACAGTGACCTGTGATGCCTGCGGAGGGAGCGGGGCAGAGACATTCCAGACCTGCCCAAACTGCAAGGGAACCGGCAGCATCCAGACCGCAAAGGGATTTTTCAAGGTAGCCCAGACCTGTCATGACTGCGGCGGCACAGGTAAAAAGGTCACCTCAGTCTGCAAAAAATGCAAGGGGCGGGGAAGGGAAAGCTCCACGGCAACGGTGAAGGTGAAGATCCCTGCCGGCGTGGACAGCGGCTCAGTGCTCAGGTTCAGGGGCATGGGGAATGCGGGAGTGGGTGGCGGCCCCCCGGGCGACCTCATCATTGAAATCTCCCTGAGACCCCATCCGCTGTTCAGGAGAAAGGGTGATGACATCTATGTCCAGCTCCCTGTCACCTTCGGCGAGGCAGCCCTGGGCGCAAAGGTGGAGGTGCCCACCATAGACAGCGCAGCCATTATGAATATTCCGGCAGGGACCCAGGGAGGGCAGAGGTTCAAGCTCTCGGGCAAGGGTTTTGTCGCTCCCAGGACAAAGGGACGTGGGGATGAATACGTGGATATCAAGATAGTGGTCCCGAAGGATATCCCTGAAAGGGTGAAGGATGCCATAGGGGAGATAGAGGCTCTCTACAGAGAAGATCCGAGAAAGGGGATGAAGAAACAATGACAAGAAGAAATCAGGACAGGAACAGCCCGGTGTACATGATAAGCGTTGTCTCCCGTTTGCTGGAGGTTCATCCCCAGACACTGAGAATGTACGAGAGGGAGGGCTTCATCTCGCCCCACAGGATAAACAGGCAGCGGCTCTATTCCGAGGAGGACATCGACCGCCTGAACCTCGTCATCAGGCTCACCAAGGAGATGGGGGTGAACAAGGCCGGGGTGGAGATCATCCTCAGGATGAGGAACAGGCTTGAGTCCCTCCAGGGCGAGATGCGGGAGATGATGCGGTTCCTTGAAGATGACGTGAGAAGAGAGTTCGAGAATAGGCTCCAGAGGATGTTCAACGAAGAATAATGACAATCGTTATTCACTATGCATCACGGATAACCGGAGGTTATGCATGAGACTGGACAAGTTGACCGTAAAGAGCCAGGAGGCGCTCCAGGAGGCCCAGGGGCTCGCTGAAAGAAAGGGTAATCAGCAGGTGGATGTGGAGCATCTCCTCTCTGCCCTCCTGACAGATGAAGAGGGAATCTGCTTTCAGATTCTCAGGCGTATCGGTGTGGACATGGCGGGCCTGAGGGCTGAGGTTGACAGGGAGATCGAGAGGTTCCCCAAGGTTTCGGGGGCCACGCCCATGGGCCAGCTTTACATCTCGCCGAGGCTGAAGACGGTGCTGGAGAAGGCCTATGAGGAGGCCCAGCACCTGACGGATGAGTTCATCAGCGTGGAACACCTTCTCCTCGCCATCGCAAACACGCCGGGAACAGCGGCCGATATCCTGAAGAGGCAGGGGGCAACGCCGGACAAGCTCCTCTCGGCTATGCAGGAGATCAGGGGCGTTCACCGGGTGACGGACCCCAACCCCGAGGAGAAATACCAGGCACTCACCCGGTATGGGAAGGACCTCACCGATCTGGCAAAGAAGGGAAAGCTCGACCCGGTCATAGGCAGGGACGAGGAGATCAGGCGTCTCATCCATGTCCTCTCAAGGAGGACAAAGAACAACCCGGTGCTCATAGGAGACCCGGGCGTGGGAAAGACCGCCATTGTCGAGGGCCTCGCCCAGAGGATTGTTGCCGGAGACGTGCCAGAGTCCCTCAAGGAGAAGAGGCTGGTGGCCATTGACATCGGGGGGCTCGTGGCAGGGGCGAAGTACAGGGGAGAGTTCGAGGAAAGGCTGAAGGCGGTGCTCAAGGAGATCGAGCAGTCTGAGGGCAAGGTCATTACCTTCATTGACGAGCTCCACACCCTCGTGGGAGCAGGGGCAGCCGAGGGGGCGATGGACGCCTCGAACATGCTCAAGCCTGCCCTCGCCAGGGGAGAGCTGAGGTGCATCGGCGCCACGACCATAGACGAGTACAGGAAGCATATAGAAAAGGATCCTGCCCTGGAAAGGAGATTCCAGCCGGTGCTCGTGAAGGAGCCTTCTGCTGAGGACACGATCTCCATACTCAGGGGGCTGAAGGAGAGGTACGAGGTCCACCACGGCGTGAAGATCAAGGACGCTGCCCTTATAGCGGCGGCGGTCCTTTCTCACAGGTACATCACCGACAGGTTCCTCCCGGACAAGGCCATAGACCTCATTGACGAATCCGCGGCGCGTCTCAGGATGGAGATAGACAGTATGCCTGTTGAGCTCGACGAGATCGAGAGGAGACTGAGGCAGCTGGAGATCGAGAAGCAGGCCCTTCTCAGGGACGACTCAAGGGAGGCCCAGGAAAATCTGGATAAGCTCGGCAGGGAGATGGCCGAGCTCCAGTCGAAGCGGGACGTCCTCAGGGCTCAGTGGCTCAGCGAGAAGGAGGTGATCCAGAGGATCAGGGACATCAAAGAAAACATGGAGAAGGCAAAAATAGATTCAGAGATGGCCGAGAGGTCCGGTGACCTCGCCAGGGCCGCCGAGCTGAGGTACGGCAGGCTCCTTGAGCTCCAGAAGTCCCTGGAAACAGAAAACCTTCGGCTTGCGGAGACCCAGGCCCGGAGAAAGATGCTCAAGGAAGAGGTGGATGAAGAGGACATCGCCGAGGTGGTGGCGAAATGGACCGGCGTACCTGTCTCAAGGATGCTGGAGACCGAGGTCCAGAAGCTCATCAGGATGGAAGAGAGGCTGAGACTGAGGGTGGTGGGCCAGGACGACGCCATCGAGGCTGTCTCCAATGCCGTCAGGAGGGCCAGGGCCGGGCTCCAGGACCCCAACAGGCCCATCGGCTCCTTTATCTTCCTCGGCCCCACGGGAGTGGGAAAGACGGAGCTGGCAAAGGCCCTGGCGGAGTTCCTCTTCGATGACGAGGCGGCCATGGTCAGGGTGGATATGTCCGAGTATCAGGAGAGGCACACCGTCTCCCGTCTTGTGGGGGCGCCTCCCGGCTACGTTGGGTACGAAGAGGGAGGCCA
>JBAZFD010000084.1:7488-7810 GCA_041653575.1 Thermodesulfovibrionales bacterium | reverse complement strand
GACAGCGGAGCGGGGGGTGGGCCTTGGTCTGCCCATCAGCAAGAAGATCATGGAGGAGCACGGAGGGTTCATCTCTGTGATGCCCAGGGACGGGGAGGGCGCAGCCTTCAGCCTCTATTTCCCGTTGAACGCTACTGTTGTTTAACGGCAGAGAGGAGAGATGCTCCAAAGTCTTTACCAATTTGATGCACTCGCAAAAGTCCCAAATTGTCACCCTGAGCCTGTCGAAGGGTAACCCAACCACCATCAAAAAAATCTGGTGTTTGCGCGGGGAAGCATTCTCACTCATTCTCGCTTCGCTCCGAGGCACCGGGCCGGGTGA
>JBAZFD010000084.1:0-7478 GCA_041653575.1 Thermodesulfovibrionales bacterium | reverse complement strand
TCCCCGCGCAAAGTTGATGGTGGATTCTGGGTAATCTAAACAGTTGATTTGTCTTAATGGTTCGACAAGCTCACCATGACATTTTAGCCGTTTTCAGGCTTTCTGCGGGTGTATCAATATTGATCTCGTCAGAAGTTTTTGTATGATGCCTTTTTGTCTACCTTTGAAGGGAAGAGGAGGCTGACGACAGGGAGATCGGAGACGCCGGTCACGGTGGTGTACCGGAAGGTGACGCGCACCTCTGTGTGACCGGGAGGGTTGTTCGAGACCTTTACTTCGGGGTCATATCCGCTGAGGCCCAGCTCTGTTATAAGCCTGTTCGCCTCTGCCCCGGCAATGGCAGCCCTTTCCATATGCGCCATGGCGCCGATCTTTGCGGCCTGATAGGCTACCTGTTCAGTTTCGTAGGATATGACAAAATAAATCCCATACTCTGCGATGGCCAGGACACAGGCCAGGAGCAGAGGGAAGATGAGGGCGACCTCAACTGCAGCAGAGGCCTTTTGTTGCTTCATGTCCCACTTCTTTTTTTTCAGGGGCAATGAGATTCTCTCAGTCAGACTTGAAGTCTATGGGTTCTTCTTCCGGCATCCCTGAGGATTCCCCGCCAAAACAACCGGCCTGCCTGTGTCTATATGGATAGAGAGACGGTGTATTGATTATTGTACAACAATTTGCCGGCCCTGAAATTCAACAGCCTGGCCTCTGCGTATCTTGCACCTCTTGCGCAGCTCCACGCTGCCGTCAACCTTCACCATGCCCTCGGAGATCAGGGTTTTCGCCTCCCCCCCGCTTCCGCAGAGCCCTGTGACCTTCAGAAGACTGTGAAGCTCTATGTATTCATCACTTTCAAGCCGGAACTCTTCCATTATTCTCCTCCTGAATCCTCTTCGCCATAACGGATGATTGTCTTTATACGATACCAGTATCCTGTGAGGGAGTACAAATGAGCCAGGGCAAAGGCACCATGGGAACATCAAGCCCGATTCTCTCCATTCCCCCTTAAAAAAGGGGGATGAAGGGGGTTGTATCTTTCCGTAGCTCAGGAAAACAACCCCCTGCCCCCCTTTTTTAAGGGGGAATAGCAACATTGAACTCGCAGAAAGCTGGATCTTCCCTCATAGTGCGTTTGCTTTGCCCTCCGGAATCCACCATCAACTTTGCGCGGGGATGCATTCGAACGGTTTCAGCGGGCCGTCCGGCCCGGTGCCTCGGAGCGAAGCGAGAATGATGGAGAATGCTTCCCCGCGCAAACACCGAGTTTTCTTGATGGTGGATTTTGGCCCTGCGGTATGGTTAACTTGCGGAAATGGGCTGTGGTATAATCCCTGATTATGAGAATACTGAAGGAAAAGAAGGAAATAGAGGCATTTCTGAGGCTCCTGCGGAAGCGGGCTGCCGGAATTGACCCGCAGATCGAGACAACAGTCAGGAAGATCCTTGCAGATGTGAGGCAGAAGGGTGACAAGGCGGTGGAGTCCTGCACCCGCAAGTTCGACAGGCACGACCTTCCTGTTGCCATGAAGCGGGCTGAAATCAGGAAGCACGCGGCAAGGGCGGACAAGGAGATCGTCAGGGCCCTTGAGATTTCTGCAGGGAGGATCGATGACTTCCACAGGAAACAGGTGGAGAAGTCCTGGTCTTTCACCCGCCAGGGTGCGACCCTCGGCCAGGTGATCAGGCCCCTCAGGAGGGCCGGTGTCTATGTGCCCGGAGGCAAGGCCTCCTATCCCTCTACGGTCCTCATGAATGTGATCCCCGCCCAGGTGGCAGGCGTCTCTGAAATAGCCCTTTGTGTGCCCACGCCGGGCGGCGAGGTGAACCCCTATGTGATGGCAGCCATTAACCTTTTGGGGATAGAGGAGGTCTACAGGATCGGCGGGGCACAGGCTGTGGGAGCCATGGCCTACGGCACAGAGACCATCGGAAGGGTGGACAAGATCGTGGGGCCGGGAAACATTTTCGTGGCCCTGGCAAAGAAGATGGTCTTCGGCGAGGTGGACATCGACATGATAGCCGGTCCCAGCGAGATCCTCATTGTGGCCGACCGTACTGCCAATCCTGCCTTTGTGGCGGCAGATATGCTGAGCCAGGCCGAGCACGACGAGATGGCCTCAAGCATCCTCATCACGGACTCCGAAACTCTGGTTGAGGAGGTGAGGAGGGAGCTCCGCCTCCAGCTGAAGGCCCTGAAGAGGAAGGAGATCGCAAAGAGCTCGCTGAAGGCCTTCGGCGGTATCATCATGGTGAAGAAGATAGAGGCAGCCTTTGAGATTGCCAATGAGATAGCGCCTGAGCATATGGAGGTCATGACTGAAGATCCTGAGCAGTACATAGACTTGGTGAGGAACGCCGGGGCGCTGTTCCTGGGGCAGTGGACCCCTGAGCCCATAGGCGACTATTCGGCAGGCCCGAACCATACCCTTCCCACAGGGGGGACTGCCCGTTTTTCATCGCCCCTGGGTGTCTATGACTTCATCACCCGGATGAGCCTCCTGAAGTTTGAGGAAAAGGGGTTCCTGAGTCTTTCCGGTATCGTGGAGTCCCTTGCCCTTGTGGAGGGGCTTGATGCCCATGCCCGCACGGTGAGCATCAGGCGGGAGTCCGTCAAAGGGAAGAAATAGGACCTTTCCCCGGTCTCCTTCCGGTGAAGGAAGGAATGCTGTGGAGATCCGCTGTTTCTTTGACAGGGGGGGAGGCTTCTGATATCCTTGAACTATAAAAATAAACGCACAGGGAGGTCTCTATGCTGGTAATTGCAGAGAATCTGAATACGCGGAACGGCCTTTTTATGGAGGCCCTCAGGAACAGGGATGCAAAGGCTGTGGAATCCCTTGCCGTGACCCTGGCTGAGAGGGGGGCGGATCTCATCAACATCCAGTGCTCTTCCGACGGGGCGGGCGATGAGGAGACCCTTCCCTGGGTCGCAGGTATCGTCCAGGAAGCAACTGAGCTCCCCCTCTGTCTTGACTCACGCAATGCCGATGCCCTGGAAAAGACGGTCCCCCTCTGCACGGAGCCTCCCATCATCAATTACCTCTCAGCAGATGAGGAGCCGGACAGGATACTCTCCCTGGTGAACAAACACAGGGCATATCTCGTTCTCAGGGCGCTGAAAGGGGTTGTTCCCTCCAGCCTTGAGGCGAAGCTCCTCATTATCGAGGATCTCATCGAAAAGGCCAATGCAGCAGACATCCCCAACGAAAGGCTCTTTGTGGACCCCTCTGTTGTCCACATGGGCAAGGGCATGGGCCAGGAGCATCTCCTGAATACCCATGAATGCATCATCACCCTCAACGAGATGGTGGACCCTCCGATCAACACCATCGCATGGATCTCCAATATTTCCACCGGGATGCCCAAGGCGGTGAAGTCCCAGGTCAACTCCTCCTTCCTCACCTACCTTGCCGGCGCGGGCCTGGATGCAGCCATGCTGGATGTGATGGACGACGGGATGCTGAAGACCACCTATCTGATCCAGTCCTTCAGGGACGAGACGGTCTTCACTCCAGCAGATCTTGCATGAGCAGGGGCGCGCTGAAACTCCGTGACGGCATCGTAGAGCTCTACACCAAGGTTGCCACCTCCCTGCCGAGGGATGTAGAGGATGCCCTGAAAGCGGCACTGGAAGGGGAGAAGTCCCCCCTGGCGAAGGAGTCCCTGGAGATCATCCTCCAGAATATCTCCCTGGCCAGGCGGACATGCAGGCCCCTCTGCCAGGACACCGGATTTCCTGTCTTCTATGCCAGGATTCCCGAGGGTTTGAGCCACCGGCTTGTCCGGGATCTGATTCTTGAGGCAACCCGCGTTGCCACTGACAGGATACCCCTGAGACCCAACGCCATAGATACTGTCACAGAGAAGAACACCGGCGACAATGTGGGGGAGCTTTTCCCCCTCATCTATACCGAGGAGACGGACAGGCAGTCCCTTGAGGTGGATCTTATGCTCAAGGGCGGGGGATGCGAGAACCTGGGCCAGACCTACAAGCTTCCCATGTCCTTTGAGACCGGGACCGCCGAGAGGGACCTGGAAGGGGTGAGGCGGTGCGTCCTCGATGCGGTCTTCAAGGCCCAGGGCAGGGGCTGCGCTCCCTACACCATCGGTGTCGCTATCGGCGGGGCCAAGGACCAGGTGACCTATCTCTCAAAGAAACAGCTCCTCAGGAGGATCACAGACCGGCATCCCTCGGATCTCATTGCAGCCCTGGAGGAGAGACTGGTCAGGGAGATCAATGGGCTGGGCATCGGCGCAGCCGGTCTGGGCGGGAATACCACAGCCCTTGGCGTGAAGATCGGGACAGGCAGCAGGCACCCTGCGTCCTATTTCGTGGATGTCTCCTTCTCGTGCTGGGCAAACAGGAGGGGGAGGCTGGTATGGTGAGAGGACAGAATTCAGAAGCTGGGGCGCAGAGGACAGAGGACAGAGCACGGAACACAGAGCCCAGACGTTTGACCACGCCTTTATCTGAAGAGATCGTGCGGGAGCTTCGGGTCGGGGATCTGGTCCTGGTTTCAGGGAGGATTGTTACAGGCCGGGACAAGGTTCACGCCTTTCTCGCCAGGGAGAAGCCGCCGGTAGCAGATCTTCCCATGGACCTTTCAGGCGGTATCATCTACCACTGCGGTCCCATTATCCGCCGCAACGACGCCAGCTACAGCATGATCTCTGCCGGTCCCACCACCAGCATGAGGGTTGAGCTCTACGAGGCTGAGGTGATCAGGACCTACGGGGTGCGGGGTATCATCGGAAAGGGGGGCATGGGGGAGATGACCCTCAATGCCATGAAGGAATGCGGCTGCGTCTATCTCCATACCATCAGCGGCGCTGCGGCTTACCTGGCGGACAGGATAAAGGCTGTTTCCGGGGGATGGAAGATCGAGGAGTTCGGGCTCCCTGAGGCAATGTGGCTCCTTGATGTGGAGGAGTTTCCCGCCATTGTCACCATGGACTCCCATGGCAAGAGTCTGCACAGGGAGGTGGAGGAGAGCTCCCTTGAGCGGCTGAAGGCCTTATGGTGAGGAAGTTTTTTGTAGCCGGGGGCACGGGGTTTATCGGCAGCCGCCTGCTCAATGCCTTGTCAGGGAAAGGGATACCCTGCCGCTGCCTGGCGAGATCTCCTCGCAGCGCGACCCTGTGCAGCCTTGAAGGCGTTGAGACAGCCCAGGGAGACATCACCGACAGGGAGTCACTGAGAGGGAAGCTGGATGGCTGCGATCTGGTGGTCCATCTCGTGGGTATCATCGAGGAGGAAGGCCGGAACACCTTTGATGCAGTCCATGTAAAAGGCACGGAAAACCTCGTGGATGAGGCGCTGAAGGCGGGGGTGAAGCATATCTTCTACCAGAGCGCCCTGGGGGCCTCTCTCTCCTCTGAAGCAAAATACCACAGGACAAAGGCTGAGGCAGAGGAGATAGTCCGCTCCAGCGGGATCCCCTGCACCATCTTCCGGCCCTCCCTGGTGGTGGGAAAGGGCGACGGCTTTACAGAAAGGCTGAGGGAGCTCATCAGTCTCGGCCCGGTGATCACTGTCCCGGGAACCGGGAACACCCGTTTTCAGCCCCTCTACGTGGAGGACTGGGTCCGCTGTTTTTTTGCGGTATTCTCCGATGCTGCTGAAAACAGAGGGGAGGGATGCAGTGTCTACGAGTTCGGCGGGCCTGAGCAGCTCAGCTACAACGAGATCATCCTCCAGCTCATGGAGGCACTGGGGAAGAACAAACCCCTGATCCATATCCCTATTGCCCTGGTCAGGGCAGGCATTCCCTTTCAGGGCATATCGCAGGCGATAGGGAGACTCACAGGCAGGGAGATCCCCAGGGTGAGCAGGGAGCAGCTCTCACTCCTGCAAAGAGACAATATCTGCGCCGGGGATTCTGTAGAGAAACAGTTCGGCTTTGCTCCTCTCCGGTACAGGGAGGCCCTGAGGCTTTTCATTTCTCTCCCAGAGGCATGAAACAAAAAACCCGTTACGCCTTATGTGTTGGGCGTAACGGGTTTTGCGAATCAGAGGCTCATTTCACCACAAGAACCGGGCATTTGGAATAATCCACGATCTTTGCAGAGACGCTTCCGAGGAGGAACTTTTTTGTCCCGTGCCTTCCGTGGGAGCCGGTTACGATGAGGTCCACCTTCATTTTCTGGGCTGTCTCAAGGATCTTCTCCGCAGGATCACCCTGGCGGATAAGGGTCTTCACATCCATGGACTTCCCGGAAAGGGATTTCCTGATCCTCTCCATTGCCTCGGTGGTTTCCTTGGTGAGCGCCTCGAATATCTTGTTCCTGTCCACATCAGCGAGCTCCGTGAGATAGAGCTCAGGGATAACGGAAAGGACGGTGAGGGAGGAATTGAAATTCACTGCAATCTCCATCGCCTTTTTCAGCGCCTTATCGGAAGACTTTGAACCGTCATGGGCTACAAGTATTTTTTGCATAAACTCCTCCACTAAGTGTAATAGCAGCGCCTTGAGTTACCGGTCTTCCAGGGCTGAGACGAATTCCCGGTGGTCGCGGTACCAGCTGACTGTTTTTTCGATCCCCTCTTCTATCGGGGTCTTTGGCCTCCACTGAAGGGCCTCTTCCGTGGCTCTGATGTCCGCCCAAGTGGCCTTCATGTCGGCAGGGTGCATGGGGAGCCAATTTATCTCCGCCTTTTTCCCGAGATTGTTCTCGATCAGGGCGATGAGCTGCATGAGCTCCGCAGGTCTGTCATTCCCCAGGTTGAAGATCCCGAAGCCCCTGTGTCCGAGGCACCGAATGGTGCCGTCGGCGATATCGTCTATATAGGTGAAGTCCCTTTTCTGCGTCCCGTCACCGAAGACAGGGATCGGCTTGCCTGTATCGATGTTTTTGATGAACCGGAAATAGCTCATGTCAGGCCTCCCGGCCGGGCCGTAGACCGTGAAGTACCTGAGCACGCTGATGTCCATGCCGCAGAGATAATGGTAGGAGTAGCAGAGGACCTCAGCCCCCTTTTTTGTGGCTGCATAAGGGGCAAGGGGATGGTCCGAGCTGTCCTGTACTGAAAAGGGAACCTTCGTGTTGTCGCCGTAGACACTGGAGGTGGAGGCGAGGATGAACTTCCTGACCCCCTTTGCCTTGCAGCACTCCAGGAGGTTCAGGGTCCCCCTGAGATTGGTCTCCATGTATACCCAGGGATCGTCCACCGAGGGCCTTACACCGGCCCTGGCAGCGAGGTTGATGACAGCCTCTATAGTGTAGTTTGAAAAGACCGTCCGCACCTCATGGAGGTCTCCCACATCTGCCTTATGGAAGCTGAACCCTTCGTGCTGTCTCAGCCTCTGAAGTCTCCATTCCTTCAGCCGCGGGTCGTAATAGTCGTTCAGGCTGTCCATACCGACCACCGTGAGCCCCCGTTCAAGAAGGATCTCGGAGACCCTGTGACCGATAAATCCGCAGCAGCCTGTTACGAGTATGTTTTTCATATAGTCCCTTCAGCGTAAATGAAGCCCGGAACC
>JBAZFD010000083.1:0-7827 GCA_041653575.1 Thermodesulfovibrionales bacterium | reverse complement strand
CGATATCATCGGGATCAACAACAGGAACCTCAGGACCCTCGCTATAGACCTAGCTACAACCTACCGGTTGAAGAGGGATATCCCTTCAGGAAAGACCGTGGTGAGCGAAAGCGGGATAAAAACACGACAGGACGTGATGGGGCTGGAAGAGGCTGGGGTGGATGCAATCCTCGTGGGCACATCCATCATGGCATCAGGGGACATCGCGCAAAAGCTCACCGACCTTATGGGGTAAGCCCTTTCTTAGTCCTCTTCTCCAGGTACATCTCATCATCAGCCTTTGCCATAAGTTCTTCAAGCCCGGTGGGCAGACCGGGATCATAGGAAACAGCGCCCACACTGAGAGAGATCAGGCTGGCCCTGCCCTCCCTTTCATTGTGTTTTGTTATGGTCTGCACCAGCCTCTGCCTCAGGGTCTCCTCATTCTCCTCAGCCACATCCACCACAAGGACAGCAAACTCATCTCCGCCGATCCTGGCTATGATATCGCAGTTCCTGAAGGTCTCCCTCAGTATCTCCGCTGTCTCCTGCAGCAGCTGATCCCCTGCCTGGTGCCCCAGGACGTCGTTGATCTTCTTCATATTATCAACATCCATGAAGAAAAGGATCATCCCCTTCCTTGTCCTGTCTACAAGCCTGAGCTGCTGTCCGGCAAAGGAAAGAAACCCCTTCCTGTTGTAAATCCCGGTGAGCCCGTCCCTGAGACTCGAATCCACGAGCTCTCTTTTCTGCCTGTGCCGTGTGATGGCATAGAGGATGGAGCGGGTAAGAAGCTGGAGATCAATACGCCCCTTGATCAGGTAATCCTGGGCACCCATCTGGACAGCCTTCACCCCGGTATTCTCATCATCGAGACCGGTGAGCACCACAATGGGGATATCCTGGGCGCAGTCCAGAGCCCTGACAAGGGTGTCGACGCCCCTGCTGTCAGGAAGCCCGAGGTCAAGGAGGATCACATCAATGTTCCCTTCTGCGAGGATCTCCTTCGCCATTCGCAGGCTGCCGGCGCAGAGGAGGGACAGAGGGCTTGAGCCGTCTGAGGCGATGAGCTCCTCAAGGAGAAAAATGTCTTCAGGATCGTCTTCAATGAGAAACACCCTGATCGGGTCAGCATTCCGTCCGGGGCTCATCGCTCCTCCTTCTGCGGCAGCGTTACAATGGCAAACCAGAAGTCCTCTATTGACTTGACCACATGGGCGAACTCCTCCAGCCCCATGGGCTTGGTGATATAGCAGTTCGCGCCCAGGTAATAGCTCTTCGCAATATCAGCCTCAGCCTGTGAGGTGGTGAGGATACAGACAGGCAAGGACCGCAGGCCCTCGTCTTCCTTCAGCTCCTTGAGCACCTCCCTGCCGCTCTTTTTCGGCATATTGAGGTCCAGAAGGATAAGATCAGGCCTCTTCGCCTCAGGGAAAGGAGGCTGCCTGCGGAGGTACTGCATGGCCTCCTCGCCGTTACCGACCACATCAAGGGTCACGATAAGCTTGGACTCCATGAGCGCCTCCCGGACAAGCTCCACATCCCCCGGATCATCCTCCACAAGCAGGATATTTACCTCTCTCTCTGGTTTCATGACCACCTCATCCATTGTCCTGTATAGTGAAAAAGAAGGTTGAGCCCTTTCCTGCCCCGGACTCCACCCAAAGCTGTCCGCCGTGCCGTTCTATGACCTTTTTGCAGATCGCAAGGCCCATGCCGGTGCCCGGATAGCTCATCCTGGGGTGAAGCCTCTGGAAGATCCGGAATATCTTTCCATGGTACTGCGGGTCTATCCCGATGCCGTTGTCTCTTACCGAAAAGACCCATCCCCTGCCCATTGCCCTGAGATGTCCCCCTATCTCTGCCGGGAGGTCCCTGCCGGGCTGAAACTCCTGCACCGGAACGGCTGAAACATGGACCTGCAGCGCCGCATCCCCCCGGAACTTGACGGCATTGCTGATGAGGTTCCTGAAGACCTGTGCCATCTGGACAGGATCTGCCGTAATCACAGGGAGGGGATCTGAGCTGATATGCGCCATAGCCTCGGCAACGGCAGGGGCGAGGGATTTCAGAACCGCTGCCAGCAGTGCATTACAGTCAACAGGCCTGAACTCCTTTTCCCCTGTGGTCACCGAGGAATAACTGATGAGGTCACGGATGAGGCTCTCCATCCTCTCTGCGCCCTCCACAATGTAGAAGATGTAACGGTCTGCATCGGGATCCATAGCCCCCCTGTACTTCTTTGCAAAGAGCTCGGTAAAGCTCGTAATCCTCCTCAGGGGCTCCCGCAGGTCATGGGAGGCAACATAGGCGAACTGCTCCAGTTCAGCGTTAGTCCTTGCAAGGGCCTCATTGGTCCTGGTAAGCTCGGCGGTCCGCTCCCGGACGAGCCTGGCGGCTGCGCTTTCATACCCTGATATGACGAAGAGGAAAACCGTGAAGAGCCCTGTGGTAGCCATTGCGCCGAGGGGAAAGAGGCTGCCCATTGCCCTCATTTCAGGGTCAATAAAAGCAGCTGTAGATGAGAACTCAAGGATCCAGCGCCTGTCCACAAAGCCGATCTCCTGCCGATACCGGAGCCTGCGGTCATTCTCCCCGGTCCGGGCCGCTGCCTGCGCCTGGGGAAAGATCGGGACAACGCTCTTTCCCTCAGGACCACCTGAGTCATGGATAACAAGACTGATCCCCCTGAAGCTGTCCCCCTCCACAGCTGCTGCCACAAGGTCGCTGATGGTGAAGACAATAACCGCAAACCCCTGAACCGCCCGCCTTCTCTCTTCAACCGTTGCAGCGGGAAGACCTTTTGTATAGATGGGGAAAAAGGACAGGAACCCTGTCAGGCCTTTCCGCTCAGCCACAAGACTCACCGGGGCGGTGGCAGCAGGCCTTCCCGTTGCCGCTGCCCGGAGCATCGCCTCCTGCCTGACCCTGCCGGAGGCAAGGTCAAAGCCGAGGGCCTTTTTGTTGTTGCTATAGGGCTCCACAAACCAGACAGGATAGTATTCATGGCGCATCCCTGCCTCCACCATACTGCCGTCAGCCGCCTGCTCCGTGAGCCTGAAGGTATTGAAGCCTTCGCTCCCTGCCCTCTTCAGAAAGGTCTCTCTTTCCGAGGCCCTGACACGCGGCGCCCAGGCAACCGCCTGTATGCCCTTATGATATGAGAGCGGGTATTCGAGGAGGGCACTGAACTCTTCGCGCGATACGGACTCAGAGGCCCTGAACACCCCGGCTACGGAATCAAGCACCTCGGTATTGAGGGATATGTTGGTCTGAAGGGCATTTACCATCGCATCAGCCTGCCTTTCGAAATTCCTTCTTAATTGTACTGCTTCATTATAGGATAAGAGAAGATAAACGACGGTCAGCAGGGCAAAAGCCCCGGAAAGGGGAAACCCGACGGTGACCAGCCTGCGCCGCCACCAGTCCCTGGGCTCTGCAAGCAGCATCAGGACCAGAGGCGCGAAAACGAAGACACCCACAACATCGCCGCTCCACCAGGTAAACCAGTGAGACAGGTAATCAGGCCCTGTGATGACGGAACCTGCCAGCAGCGATGTGACGCCAACAGAGGCCCCCACCAGGCAGCTGACAGGCCCTGCCGCAATAAAAAACCGGTAGATCTCCTCCCTCTTTTCAGGGACAGCGGGAAAGCCGACGAATCGCCCTATGAGGAAAGCCCCGAAGGCGGCCTGCGTCATGGCTCCCAGGCCGATAAGGGCAGGAAGCAGGGCAGCAGCGAGAAACTCCTGCGCTGAAGAGGGATTGAAGGAAAGAGAGACATTCATCAGGAAGGATCCCAGCCAGACACCGGGAAGCAGACGGTATCGGTATACCAGGATGCAGGCCAGGGCAATGCCTGAAGCAGGAAAGATAAAAGTGGCATACCCCGGCGGGACCGCAAGGAGCAGCCCGAGCTTGCCTGAAATGAAGTATGCCGCCGCAAGGGCAGCTATCTGCGCGAACCAGAGCATAGGTTGCCTCTCATCCCCTGTCCGGTATGCTGAAAAAGAAGGTTGCCCCCTTCCCCGCCTCTGATTCGACCCATATCCGCCCCCCCAACCCCTCCACAACCTTTTTGCAAATGGCCAGGCCTATGCCTGTGCCGGAATACTCTGTCCTGGCGTGGAGCCTCTGGAAGATCAGGAATATCTGGCCATGATACGGTGTATCTATCCCTATACCGTTATCTCTCACAGAAAAGACCCAGCCCTTACGGGCCTCGCGGAGATGTCTCTCTATCTCAGCCGGTTGTGTCCCGCCCCCTTGGAGAAACCAGGGGATGGCAACGGCTGAGACATGGACCCTCGGAGGCTCCTGACCGTGGAACTTGATGGCATTGCTGATGAGGTTCTGAAAGACCTGGCCCAGCTGGATATCATCGGACAGAACAGAAGGGAGCTGATCCGAGGTGACCTTGGCGCCGCTCTCTCTGATGACCAGGGAAAGGTCCTCCAGGACCCTGGCAAGGAGGGCATTGCAATCCGTGGGGGCAAACCCCTTTGACTCCCTGCCGACCCTGGAATAGATCAGGAGATCATGGATGAGGGTGTTCATCCTCTTCGTCCCCTCCACAATGTAGTAGATGTACCTGTCAGCCTTTTCATCCAGCTGCCCTTTGTACCTCTTTTCCAGGAGCTCGGTGAAGCTCATGATCTTTCTCAGCGGTTCTTTCAGATCATGAGAGGCGACATAGGCGAACTGCTCCAGTTCCCTGTTGGACCGCTCAAGGGCCAGGGCATGTTCCCTGAGATCCTCCTGTATCCCCTGCCTGTCAAGGGCATTGCCGATAATTTCCGAGGTTATACGGAGAAGGGCCAGGTCTTCAACCCGCCATTGCCGCGGTCCCTTCATGTTATTGAAACCGATGAAACCAAGGAGCCTCGATCCTGTGGAAACAGGGCAGAGAAGGAGGGAGCTGATACCTATGGCATCAAGGGTTTCCCTCTCTCTCCGGGCCTCAGGGGGGAGTGCTGAAACATCCTCTATATGGATCACCTCTCCCCTTCTCAGCCGCTCCATCAGCCATGGCAGGGTTTCAGAGGGAAGGGCCCGGAGATTCTGCGTCTGGGAGGAAAGGCCCTCGCTGCACCACTCATGGCTGATCGTCATGGTCTCCCCATTGTCGCTGAAGAGAAAGAGATAGACCCTGTCCGCCAGGCAGAGCCTTCCCATCTCTGCAAGGGATGATCTGACAGAGGCATCTATGTCCGTGGAGAGATTGAACCGCGAGGATATTGCAAAGATGGTGTTCTCGAACATGAGCCGCTGCTTCAGCGACTCCTCGGCCCTCTTCCTCTCGGTGATGTCCCAGAAAATGCCGAGGATTCCCACAATCCTGTTTGCGTCATCCCTGATGGGCGCCTTGACGGTATGCACAATCCGCTCCTCTCCCCTGAAGGCAGAGGGCTCGTCAAACCCGATGGCCGCCCCCTTACCCATCACCAGGCGGTCATCCTTCCGGTATTTTTCAGCCAGATCAGGAGGAAAAAAATCGTAATCCGTCTTTCCGGCACAGTCTGGGGCAGATATTCCCAGGTTCTCAGCCAAAGCCCTGTTGCAGGCCACATAGACGGAATCAGTGTCCTTGTAGAAGATCGCGTGCGGTATGTTCTCCACCAGGAACCGGTATCGCTCCTCGGACCTCCTGAGCCGCTCCTGGCTTTCCCTGGCCTCCTCAATCGCCTGTGCAAGCGCCTCAGTCATTGCATTGAACGCCCCGGCCAGCTCCCCCAGCTCATCAGAGGAGTCAACCACTACCTTTCCGTTCAGGTCGCCTCTCCCGACCCTCTCGGCCCCCTCTTTCAAGTCCATTACCCCGACCCTGATCCTTTGGGATATGGCGTAGGAAAGCCCTGTGGCCAGCAGGACGAGAAAGGCGCTCACCCCGAAAAGGGCAAGGGAAAAGACCTGGCGCAGCCATCGCGCTGCCTCAGCCAGATTTGAGGAGAAAGAGTCTTCCATCTGTGTGAGCCTGTTGTCGATTTTTTCCACCCGGTTGAGGAGGGAGGCCATACGCCCCGGATCAGGATTCGAGCCCCTCCTCTCCTCTGCAATCTCATGAGCCAGGGGGATGAGCTCCAGAAGGAGACTGTCCCCTTGTCTCCATATCTCCAGAGAGCCCTCGGTATACCTGAAGGACCTGAAGCTCTTGTAAAACCAGAGCATATCAGCCGCGTCTTCAGGACTGCTCCCCCCTGCAACAAAACCCTCCTCCATCTTCCTCAGATCAGGAGAGGTTTTCTCCATCTCTGTCCATGCCTGCCTGTCGCCCTGGGCAACGGCAAGATTCCTCAGGAAGAGATCGTAATGCCCTTCAGCATCCCTCTCCGGACGGGCGGAGAGGTAAAGATTCAGGACCGCTTCCTTCTGGGCCTTTGACCACAAGGCTTCGGCAGTAACATAGGCCCGGATGGCGGACATGGTCTTTATGCCTGTAATGCTCAGCGCTATGACAAGGACAATGATGAAAAGGTAGAGCCAGATGAGGAGTGAGAGCTTCCGGGACAGCTGGAGGTCATAGATCCAACGGAAGAGAAAAAAGCTCCTTATTTTTGCCGTAGAGGCCATCTCATCTCTCAGGGATGGAGAATGAGAATGTTGTGCCCTTCCCCGCTTCAGACTCCAGCCATATCCTGCCGCCGTGCCGCTCCACCACCTTTCTGCAGATCGCAAGGCCGATGCCGGTGCCGGGATATTCCTGCTCCGTGTGGAGCCTCTGGAAGACCTGGAATATCCTCTCATGATAGGAAGGGGCAATGCCGATACCGTTGTCCTTCACCGAGAAGACCCATCCTTTCTTCATCTCCAGGAGATGTTCCCGGACCGACTGTTCAAGGT
Source organism: Thermodesulfovibrionales bacterium (assembly GCA_041653575.1). Lineage (GTDB taxonomy): Bacteria > Nitrospirota > Thermodesulfovibrionia > Thermodesulfovibrionales > Dissulfurispiraceae > JBAZFD01. The sequence goes on along the minus strand of JBAZFD010000083.1, from coordinate 1,008 downwards.
CTGTTTTCCGGTCAAGGAACCCGGTGACGGAGGCAGCAGATATATGGATCATGGGCGGCTCTGTTCCGCGGAACTTGAGCGCATTGTTTATGAGGTTCTGAAAGAGGCTCCTCAACTGGGTGTCGTCGGCCATCACCGTGGGAAGCTGATCGTAGGTAATGACAGCGCCGCTCTCTTCTATCAGGAGGGAGAGGTCTGTGAGTACTTTCTCCAGCAGGACGCAGGAGTCTGTAGTTTCAAACTCCTTTGCCCTGGTGCTCAGGCGAGAGTAGGCAAGGAGGTCAGTGATAAGGACGCCCATCCTGGCGGTCCCTCCCTTAATGAACTCGATATAGCTGTCCGCCTTTTCATCGAGCCTGCCCCTGTACTTCTTGGCCAGAAGCTCGGTGAAGCTGGTGATCCTCCTGAGGGGCTCCTGGAGGTCATGGGATGCGATATAGGCAAACTGCTCAAGATCCCTGTTGCTCCTCTCCAGTTCCCCGGTATACTTTTTCAGCCTCTCCTCCAGGGACTTTCTCTCGCTAATGTCGTGGAAGGCAGCCACAACAGCCACCACCCTGCCCTCTTCCCAGATCGGAGAGGCGATATAGGATACCGGGAACCGGCTCCCGTCTTTCCTGCAGAAGGTATCGCTGTCGGAGCTGCACATATCCCCTGAGGAGAAGATCCCCAGTATGGGGCAGCTATCTGATCTTACATGGCAATGAATCAGGTCGTGGGTGTAGCACCCCTTGAGCTCCGACTCTGTCCAGCCCAGGAGCCTTTCCGCCTCGGGGTTGACGAATATGAGATCTCCCTTTTCATTGAGCACAAGGATCCCCTCCCCGAGGGCATGGGTGATGTCTCTCAGCCTCTTTTCACTCACCCTGAGGATTGCATCCAGGGTGCGGGCTGCGGCGAAGACCCCCTTTATGACGCCTGTCTCATCGCGGAAGAGGGAGGCGTTGTAGAGCACCGGCGTGGTATGGCCGTCGCGGTGCCTGATCTCAAGGGGGTAATCCTTCACCG
>JBAZFD010000082.1:0-7829 GCA_041653575.1 Thermodesulfovibrionales bacterium | reverse complement strand
AATATTTATTATCTGCCTTACAGTTCTTAGTCACTCTCATCGCAGGAAGTGCCTCATTTAAGGCCGAGAGTGTTTTAGATTGAAAGATGTTCCTGTCGGAGGAGGTATGAAAATCATCTGTGGTGTCGCCGTTAAAGCCTTTGGGGAATGACTTTTCCCTCTGGATCAGTATCTTGTGTCCTGCCAGGATATAAGGAAGCGGCAGGGGCTAATAAAAATCCTTCATTGTCGCTGCTATCCGGGAGAGGTCAACGCTCTGCTTCACGAGCGGGGTTTCAGCAATGAGGGGGATCTGCTCCTCAAGGGTGGGCCTGTTGTTCCGGTAGATGACGCCGAGGGGTATCCTTTCGCCCCATTCCAGGGCCTTTGCAAAGGCGGTGATCCTGTCCTCAGGATTGTAGCCTGCCTCGATGCGGTAGACCCTCTCTTTGTACCATTCAAAGGTGTTGATCTTGTTGAAGCTCACGCAGGGCTGGAGGATATCAACAAGGGAGAACCCTGTGTGTCCGGCAGCCTCCTTGATGATTTCCTTCAGATGGGCCATATCCCCGGCGAAGCCCCTGGCGACAAAGCTGCAATCGAGCGCCACAGCAAGGGCAATGGGATTCAGCTGCTCCGAGAGGATGCCGAAGGGCTGGTTTTTTGTCTTCATGCCGCCTTTGCCTGTTTCCGTGCTGGTCGGTGAGGCCTGCCCCTTGGTGAGGCCGTAGACCTGGTTGTCGTGGACAAAGAGCTTCACGTTGATATTGCGCCTTATGGCATGGATCAGGTGGTTTCCGCCCTCACCGTAACAGTCGCCGTCACCTGCCACGGCGATCACCGTCATCCCCGAATTGGCGAGTCTCATCCCTGTTGCCACAGGAAGTGTCCTGCCGTGGAGGCCGTTGAAGGTGTTGCATTTCAGGTAATGGGGGAACTTTCCCGCCTGGCCGATTCCGGAGACGATGGTGAACTCATGGGGTTCTTTCCCCATCTCCACCATGGCGTCCTTGAAGGCCTTGAGGATGCCGAAGTTCCCGCATCCCGGACACCATGCCGGTGTCTGTCCTTTGTAATCATCCAAGGATGGCACGGATCTCCTCCACAAGCCCTTCCACACTGAAGGGCCTTCCGTCGTATTTGTTGATCATGTTGGTGAAACTGTATCCTGTCTCGGTCCTCATGAGCCTGGCAAACTGGCCTGTGGCGTTGTTCTCCACGCAGACGGCCAGCTCAGCCTCCCGCAGGAGCTTCAGGTAGTTGAACTGTCCTGTGGCGGGGAAGGGGTATATCTCGCTGAAATGGAGCATGGCGATATCCATGACCGGAGCGTAGTAGTCTACCACCTCCCTGATCACGCCGAAGGTGGAGCCCCACCCGGCGAGCAGAACCACCGGCTTTTTATGGCCATAGAGGGTAGGGGGGGCGATTTCCTTCCTGAGGGGGGGCAGCTTCCTGAAGAGCCTCTTCTGGACCATCCTGATCCTCGTCTCAGCGTCCTCGACAATGTGGCCTTCCTCGTCATGCTCATCGCTGTCGGTGACAACAAGATGCCGCGCCTCGCCGGGAACGCCGAAGGGGGAAATGCCTGATCCGGTAAAGGCATGTCTCTTATACTCCGGGAGGGCCTGGAACTGCTCACCCCTCAGCCGGTAGTCGTTGATCTCTATCCCGGTGAGGTCAAGGCTGTCATAAGACCAGGTTGTGTCTGCAAGATGCTGGTCTGTGAGGATGATGGCAGGGATCTGGTATTTTTCTGCAAGGTCAAAGGCCTTCCGGGTGAGATGAAAGGCCTGTTCCGGCGTCCCGGGGGCAAAGATGACCCTGGGGAACTCCCCGTGGCCTGCATGGAGGGCGAAGCCCAGTTCTCCCTGCTCAGTCCTGGTGGGAAAGCCCGTTGCAGGTCCGGGCCTCTGGCCGAGGGCGATAACCACCGGCGTTTCAGTCATTGCCGCCAGGGAGAGCCCTTCAACCATGAGGGAGAAGCCGCCTCCTGATGTGCCTGTCATTGCCCTTACCCCGGCGAAGGAGGCGCCGAGGGCCATATTGATCGCAGCTATCTCATCCTCTGCCTGTTCCACCACAATACCGTATTCATGCGCCTTTGAGGCGATGTAGTTCATGATCCCTGTTGAAGGGGTCATGGGATAGGCGGCGTAGAACCGGCAGCCCGAGGCAATGGCCCCGAGACCGATGGCCTCGCTCCCGCTGATCAGCATCTTCCCCTTTCCGTCCTCAGCCATGCCGGGCACTGAGGCGCAGTGAGGGCAGTTTTCCTTGGCGTACTGATGGCCTGCCAGGGCAGCCCTGATATTCGCCGAGATGATCTCTTCGCCCTTTTTCTGAAAGGTGTCGGTGATGATCCTGTTCAGTCCCTCCAGCCCCATACCCAGCACCCCCAGGACAGCGCCCACAGCCACGGTATTGGCCATGATTTTGTTTCCGCCATGGCTGATTGCAAGGTCTGCAAAGGGAATATCAAGGGAGCGGGAGCCGGTCAGTTTTTCCTTTAATGAAACGGAATCATAGAGGAGTATCCCCTCTTCGGCGAGCTCTTTTCCATGGAGCGCGATGCCCTCCCGGTCAAGGGGGACAAGTATCCTGATTTTTGCCTGAGATGCGGTAATGGTGCCGGCTGAGAACCTGATCCGGTATGAGTTGTGCCCCCCCCTGATGCGCGACTCATAGTCCTGCTGGGTGAAGACATAGTACCCTGCGCGGGCGAGCAGCTTTGCGAGGGTGTCGCCTATGGTCTGAATCCCCTGCCCGGCCTCTCCTGTTATCCTGATGGAATAGTCCATGGGTAAAAGTATAGTACAAATAAAAACCTTCCGCAATGGCTGAAATGATTGTCTGAAATGAGTTCTGTAGGTGCGTATGGCCATACGCACCTACGCCTGATTTGGTATAATTGAAGCCACTTTAAATCATAGTCAGGTGGTCAATGCCGATAAAGAGATGGGTCAAGAGTGCAAATAATGCCATAGAGGGGATTCTCCACGCCGCCAGGTCGGAGCGGCATATCAGGTATCATTTCTATACCACGGTGATAGTCCTCACGGGGAGCATATTGCTCGGCATCAACCGGTCCGACTTCGCCATCATTGTCATTGCAGTTGTCCTCGTCATCCTGGCTGAGATGGTGAACAGCGCCATCGAGTATATTGTGGATCTTGTATCCCCCCAGTACAGTGAAGAGGCGAGGATTATCAAGGATGTGGCGGCAGGGGCGGTCCTGATCACCGCTGTCGGAGCCGCTGTGCTGGGATACATCACCCTGGCGCCCTATGTAAAGGATGTGGCTGAGAGAGGCTTCGTTCTCACCAGACCCTATCCTGACGAGATCATTCTCCTCTCCCTGCTCACTGTTGTGATTACGGTCATCATGATCAAGTCCCTGTTCGGGAAGGGCCATCCCCTCCGCGGCGGGATGCCCAGCGGACACGCGGCAATAGCCTTTTCGGCCTGGGTCTCCATCACCTGCGTTACGGGGAGCGTCATTGCGTCGCTCATTAGCCTTGTCATGGCCATTCTGGTGGCCCGGAGCAGGGTGGCCGGCCATATTCACACCCTCCTTGAGGTCTGCCTGGGCTCCCTGCTGGGGGCAGGAATAACGCTGATCCTTTTTGCCGTTTTTCAATGAAAAAAGCTCTGCGTGCCGGGGAATGGCTGGAAAGACTACCGGCCTTCGGTCTCAGGGACAAGATCCTCCGACACCGATTCCTGTGGTAGCTCTCCTTTCTGTTGCTCTGTCTCTCCTGAAACTTTCCCCTCAGTCTCCTCAGTCGTCACCTCTTCATAGGCAGGGATCACGATACCCCTTCTCACCATGATGGAGTAAATGATCCTGGACCGTTTCTCCACGTACCGGGATTTCCCCCTGGGGTTGTATCTGATGGGGTTGGGAAGGACCGTGGCGAGGCGGGCTGCCTCTTCAGGGCCGAGGGCTGATGCGGGCTTGCCGTAGTAATGACGGGAGGCTGCCTCGATGCCGAATATTCCGTCGCCCCATTCCGCCACATTGAGGTAGAGCTCAAGGATCCTCTTTTTGGAGAGGGCCTTTTCCATCCTCCAGGTGATGATCGCCTCCCTGATCTTGCGCAGGGGGTTCTTTGACGGGCTCAGATAGAGGTTTTTCGCCAGTTGCTGGCTGATGGTGCTCCCGCCGACCTTGAACTCCCCTGCCTTGATGTCCTTTTCAACCGCCTTCTGCAGGGCCTCGAAATCGAACCCTTCATGGGCCCAGAACTTGTCATCCTCGGCTATGAGGACCGCCTTTTTCAGATAGGGAGAGATCCGGGAGAGGGGGACCCATTTCTGCCTGATCTTTTTTTTCTTTCCCCCATCTTCCCATTGCTGCTCCCGGTACTCCATGAAGGAGCTTTTTGAGGGATTCTTTTTTGCCAGATCCGAGAGATCAGGGTAAAAAAATGAGGAGCCGATATAGAATGCCAGGGCTGTCACGACGATGGCCAAGAGAGAGGAAATTCGTTTTTTCAAGCCTTTCACCTGCCTGGGGTAGTTCTTTTTTTATGAGATTGTACCTCTCCGGTGAGGGACAAGACAATAGCTCTTTCCAGAATCCACCATCAAAAAAATTCGGGGTTTGCGCGGGGAAGCATTCTCCCTCATTCTCGCTTCGCTCCGAGGCACCGGGCCGCCTCACCGTTCCGGCGAGGCAAGACGGCCCGCTGAAACCGTTCGAATGCATCCCCGCGCAAAGTTGATGGTGGATTCTGGTCTTAATCGTGCTTGAGAAGATGGTCCCGGAGTGATAAGATTGAAGAGGAATCAGCCTGCCTGTGCAAAGAGGAGAAAGCATGGCCGATGAAACGATAAAGGTCCTCCTGATAGAAGACAATCCGGGCGATGTGTACATCATCCGGGAGATGCTGGCTGAGGCAGGAGAAGAGATCTTTCTTGAGGACCTTCCCCGTCTTTCCTCTGCCCTGAAGAGGATTGAGGAGGGGGGGATTGATCTGATCATTTCCGACCTGGGCCTTCCCGACAGCCAGGGGATAGACACGGTTAAGCAGCTCATCGTCCAGGCTGAGGAGACGCCGATTGTTGTCCTCACCGGTCTTGCCGATGATGCCACCGGGGTCAGGGCGGTCAAGGAAGGGGCGCAGGACTACCTGGTCAAGGGAAGGATAGACGGCTACAGCCTGACGCGCACCATCAGGTATGCGATTGAGCGGAAACGGCTTGAACGGGAACGGGAACAGCTCATCAGGGAGCTTCAGGCTGCCCTTGCCACGGTGAAGACCCTGAGCGGCTTTCTGCCTATCTGCGCATCATGCAAGAAGATCCGCAATGACAAGGGGTACTGGGAGCAGATAGAGGCCTATATCAGCGAGCACAGCGAGGCTGAGTTCAGCCACGGTATCTGCCCTGACTGCGCCAGGAGACTCTACCCCGAGTTTTTCGCAAAAGACAGATCCGAAGAAGGAAAGGACCCCCTGTGAGACTGAGGGACAAGCTGATCCTCATTTTTCTCGTCATCGCCCTCATCCCTGTACTCTGCCTCGGATTTCTTCTTTCCTTTTCTTTGCGGACCTCCATGGAAGCATCCTTCAGAAACTCCCTTCTTGCCCTTGCTTCCATACAGGAGGCAAGGGCAAAAGAGGCTATAGAGAATTATCTCGTCAAGGTCTTGCTGGTGACAAGCAGGACCAGGCTGAGGGAGCTCATAGAGGCGCAGTCCCTGAAGGAGGATCCCCGGAAAGCCCTTGAGATCTCCAGGATACTTGCAGATGCCGCGAAAAGCGGGGCCTTGCACGAGATCTCGGTGCTGGATCTCAAGGGCAGAGTCATTGCCTCCACAGAGCCCTCCGAGATGGGAAAAAACTACAGTAACGAGCGGTTCTTCAAAAGAGGGAAAGAGGCCTGCTCTGTTGTCGATATTGTGAGGGACAGCAGGGGTCGGCTGGACATGATCGTTTCAGGCCCCTTTTTAAAGGAAGGCAGGCTCATCGGGGTTGCCCTCGTCAAGGACAGCGCAGGGTATATCGTCGCTATTGCCGGGGATTATACCGGTATGGGGAGGTCAGGGGAGACAACCCTTGCCAAGAGAGACGGGAACGGGGACGCCTTGTACATCGTCCCTGTTCGTTTCAGAAGTGACGCAGCCATGAGCCTGAGGATTCCGCGTGGGGATGTCTCCCGATCGATAATCAGGGCGCTGAACGGGGAAGAAACGTACATCCAGAGCGCTCTTGACTACCGCGGTGTGGAGGTGAGTGCGGCAACACGGTATATACCCACGATGGGATGGGGGCTTACTGTTGAGATTGACAGAGCAGAGGTGCTCCAGCCGGTGAAATATCTCTATGCAGTTCTCTCCATAGGGGGGACCTTCATTTTGTCTCTCGTAATAGGGGTCATCCTTTACGTCTCCCGGGCGATTACTGCACCTGTCATGCGCCTGGAGATTGCAGCGCGGGGGATAAGCCGGGGCGACTACACATGCAGGGCCGAAGTTACTACAAAGGATGAGTTGGCTGCCCTTGCCCAGTCCTTTAATGAGATGGCTGAAAACCTTTTCAGGTCGAGAGGTGAGCTTGAAAGGAAGATTACGGACATGGAGAGCCTTGAAGAGGAGCTGAGGCGGACCGGCGCGTACAACAGGAGCCTGATAGAGGCGAGCCTCGACCCCCTGGTTACGATCTCCGCTGAGGGAAAGATCACCGATGTGAACGAGGCGACGATAGCGGTGACAGGGGTTTCGAGAGATCTCCTCATAGGGACAGATTTTTCCGACTATTTCACCGAGCCGGAAAAGGCGAGGGAGGGGTACAGGCAGGTCTTTGAGAAGGGGTTTGTTACCGACTATCCGCTCACGATCAGGCACAGCGACGGAAGATTGACAGAGGTGCTCTACAACGCCTCTGTGTACCGTGACGAGTCCGGCAGTGTCCTGGGGGTGTTCGCCGCTGCCAGGGATGTGACAGAGTCCAGGAGGGTGATGGCAGAGCTTGCCGAGACGAAGAACTTCCTGAACAATATCCTCCAGAGCTCGACGAAATATTCCATCATCGGCAAGGACCTCAACAACAGCATCCTCTCATGGAACGAGGGGGCAAGGCTGAATTACGGGTATGCCGAAGAGGAGATCCTCGGCAAAAACTCATCCATCCTGCACATCCCCGAGGACCTGGATTCAGGCGCTGTTGCCGCATTGCTGAAGACCGCCTTTGAGAAGGGACTGGCTGAGGGAGAGTTCCGGCGTGTCAGGAAAGACGGTTCCCGGTTTGATGCAACCGTTGTGGTCATGCGGCGCAATGACTCCTCGGGCAGACCCATAGGCTATCTCCTCATGAGTACGGACATCACTGAAAAGAAGCTGGCAGAGGAGAGGCTGCGCTATGCCTCGCGGTATGCCCGGAGCCTGATAGAGGCGAGCCTCGACCCGCTGGTGACGATCTCAGCTGAGGGGAAGATCAGCGATGTGAACAGGGCAACAGAGGAGGTGACAGGGTATGACCGGTCTCATCTTGTGGGGACCGACTTTTCCGATTCATTCACCGAGCCCCTGAAGGCGCAGCAGGGATACCAAAAGGTCTTCAGGGACGGGGCGGTGAAGGATTACCCCCTTGAGATCAGGCACCGCGACGGCCATACCACGCCGGTGCTCTACAACGCCTCCCTCTTCAGGGATGAGGCAGGGAATGTGATGGGAATCTTCGCCGCTGCCAGGGACATAACGGAGAGAAAGGCCCTGGAGGAGGAGCTGAGGCGGACCGGCGCGTACAACAGGAGCCTGATAGAGGCGAGCCTCGACCCGCTGGTGACGATCTCAGCTGAGGGGAAGATCAGCGATGTGAACAGGGCAACAGAGGAGGTGACAGGGT
>JBAZFD010000081.1:0-7863 GCA_041653575.1 Thermodesulfovibrionales bacterium | reverse complement strand
TTCAAAAAGAGCTTACGGTTTTAAAAACTTCGAAGTCATGAAAATCGCGCTATATCATACACTTGGGAATCTGCCAGAACCGCAAGCTTCCCACAGATTCTGCTGATGAACCGAAAAACTTTTATAAAAATCCTTGATCGTGTACGAGAGATTCGTAATGACGTGATGCATTTTGATCCAGATGGGATACCGGAACAAGATGTAGAGGCACTTCGTCAGTTCGCTAATTTTCTTCAAAAACTTCAAAACATAGGGGTAATATAACCTCTTGTTCAATTGAAATAATAGAGCGAGGATCCATCATGCCCGAAATTTCTCGTTTTCTCGGGATCATAATCCTGATGCACTTCCGGGAGCACAACCCGCCACATTTCCATGTGGAATACAATGAATTCGCGGCGTCGGTGCTCATTGAGACGCTGGGTGTAATGGAAGGCAAACTGCCGCCAAGGGTTGTTGAGCCTGGCAGTAGAGTGGGCAGGGTTGCATCAGGAGGAATTGCTGGAGAACTGGAATGCTCTGCGCACATCAGGTCAATTTCACCGGATTGAACCGCTGACATAAGGAGGACATCATGCTGCTCAAAATAGAAGAAGCCCGATATCTCGGCAACCACCGCTTCATCCTCCGTTTTAACGACGGACGTTCCGGGACGGTGGACCTTCGGCCATTAGCCGACGAAGAGCCCAAGGCGGCATTTGCTCAGCTTGCGGATGAGGTGTTTGTCAGCCGCTTCAGGCTGGAGCACGGCACACTGTCCTGGCCGGGAGATCTGGACGTAGCGCCGGAATATCTCTATTTCCTTGCCTTCCGTGACGACCCGGCCTTGCACGACAGGTTTGCTGCCTGGGGCTACCTGAAGGAAACGGCTCACGCATGAAGAAACGCCCGTGTCCGGGGGATCCATGATCCGCTAAAAAAACTGGCTTCCCCGATCAAGTCGGCGAATGACGTACTTTTGGAATTAGGGCTGTCATTCCCGCTTGTCGGGAATCCTTCTGAAAAACCCAAAAGGATGCCGGACAAGCCGGCATGACAGATTGCCGCGCAGAAAAATCGTGTCTGCACTTGCACGTGTTTTGAGGAGTAACCCCAGGACTGAAACCAATGAAAAGGAGCAACGATGAATGCAGATGAGCTGTCCCTTACTCCCCGGCCTTTACAGCCCGAGCCTCAGGACGTAATAAGAATCCGTATCTCCGAGCTCGCCATGGCCGAAAAACTGCGCGTCATGTGGGGATGGTTCTGGAGGGGAGCGATAGTGTCTGGCTCCGCAATAGTTTTCGCAACGATTATCGCCGCAATTATTGGGTTCGCTGGGACAGTGGGCTTCATCATCATGAAGGTTGAGAAAACCATTTACATGCCCTTTCTTCAGTTGGTCGGTTTCTTGATAGGGCTCGTCACCGGATTTGTGAGTCTTTTCTTTCTTATCAGATGGCTGACAAAGGCAAAAATCGGTTCTTACGAGTTCTGGCTGGTCCGTTCGGAAAAGACCAGACAATAAAGGGCAAAGAGGGGGACGGTCAGGACCGTCCTCCTCCGGCTTCTCTGCTTATTTCTTCCCCGGCTTTCCGGTGTTGATCTCTGAGCTGAAGTGGAACTCGATGTCGGGGTTGTCTTCCCTCATCCTCCGCAGAGTCCAGTCTGACTCGGAGAAATAGACGATGTTGCCGTCCTTGTCAGTGGCAAGACGGTCCGAGCGATACTTGGAAAAATCGGCCAGCTTCTTCTTGTCCTTCGAGGTGATCCAGCAGGCCTTGTTGTAATTAAGCGGATTGAAGCGGCACGATGCGCCATACTCGTGGAGCAAGCGGTACTGGATCACGTCGAACTGGAGCTCACCAACGGTGCCGATGATCTTCCTCTTCCCCTGCTGCTGGATGAAGAGCTGCGCAACCCCTTCATCGGTGAGCTGCTCAAGGCCCTTGTCCAGCTGCTTGGACCTCATGGGGTCGGTGTTGATCACCTCCCTGAAGACCTCGGGAGAAAAGCTGGGAATGCCCTGGAACATGATCTTCTCGCCCTCGGTGAGGGTGTCGCCGATCTTGAAGTTGCCTGTGTCGTAGAGTCCGATCACATCGCCGGGGTAGGCCTCTTCGATGATGTTCTTCTCCTGGGCCAGGAAGCTCGCCGGGCTCCTGAACTTGAGATCCTTCCCAAGCCTCACGTGGTGGAAAAACTTGTTCCTCTCGAACTTGCCCGAGCAAATCCTGAGGAAGGCGATCCTGTCCCTGTGGCGGGGGTCTATGTTTGCGTGTATCTTGAAGACGAAGCCGCTGAAGCTCTTTTCATTCGGGTGGATGGAGCGGCTGTCCGCCTCCCTGCCTTTAGGCGTGGGTGCGATTGCGGTGAAGGCATTGAGCAGCTCCCTCACACCGAAGTTGTTCACGGCGCTGCCGAAAAAGACAGGCGCCAGATCGGCCTCAAGGTAGCGGTCACGATCAAAGGGCTCGTACACTCCCTCTATGAGCGCCACATCCTCGCGGAGCTGCGCAGCATAGTCGCCGAGCTGCTTATCGAGCACACTGTCTTCTATATCGCTCACAGCCAGGGCGTCTTCCGGTCTCGAGGTCCCGCCGGGACGGAAGAGGTAGAGCCCCCTGTCGTAGAGATTGTATACGCCCTTGAAGGTTGAGCCCATGCTGATGGGCCAGCTGAGGGGCCGCACCTTGATCCTGAGCTTTTCCTCGATCTCATCAAGGAGCTCAAAGGGCCTTTTGCCCTCGCGGTCCAGCTTGTTGATGAAGACGATCACCGGGGTCTTCCTCATCCGGCAGACCTCCATGAGCTTTTCCGTCTGCTCCTCAACACCCTTCACGCAATCCACAACGATGATGACGCTGTCCACGGCTGTGAGGGTGCGGTACACGTCCTCGGCAAAGTCCTTGTGGCCGGGGGTGTCCAGGAGGTTGATCTTCTGGCCGTTGTACTCGAAATTCATCACCGATGTGGCAACGGAAATGCCCCTCTGCCTCTCAATCTCCATGAAGTCGGAAGCGGTGCCCTTCTTGATCTTGTTCGACTTCACCGCCCCTGCGGTCTGGATCGCCCCGCCGAAGAGAAGGAGCTTTTCGGTGAGGGTGGTTTTTCCTGCGTCAGGGTGACTGACAATGGCAAAGGTCTTTCTTTTACTGATTTCTTCCGAGTACATTCTCTGCATACCTCTTCAAAATGGATCGTCTTTATACAACTTTATAGCATACCCAAAACACCGCAGTTGAGGCAAATGAAGAAAGGCACCCAGAATCCACCATCAACTTTGCGCGGGGATGCATTTGAACGGTTTCAGCGGGCCGTCTTGCCTCGCCGGAACGGTGAGGCGGCCCGGTGCCTCGGAGCAAAGCGAGAATGAGTGAGAATGTGTCCCCGCGCAAACACCGAATTTTTTGATGGTGGATTTGGGGGCACCGTCCAGGTTTCCCTTTTCTCTTTCCGGAGATATATCTGATATACTTTTTCAGCATTTGCTGCGGAGGCTGCAACGCCACGCATACTTTTTTTCTGCAAGGAAGGTCAGAACAATGAGTTCCGCCGGGCAGATCGTCTACTCGAAAAAGAAGGAGAATAAAACATGAAGCTGCTTACCCGCTGGACAATCTCGGTCATATCGCTTGTGGTGACCGCCTGGCTTGTGCCGGGCATCAGGGTCGAGGGGAATGCCTGGAAGGTCTTTGCTGTAATGGCGGTAATCCTCGGGCTGGTGAACGCAGTAGTCCGTCCCCTGCTCCAGCTCTTCACCCTGCCCCTTATCCTGCTCTCTCTGGGCCTCTTTCTCATCGTCATCAACGGCTTCAGCCTCTGGCTGGCCTCGGCCATAGCCGTCGACTGGTTTCATGTGGGATTCCACGTAGATGGATTCTGGGCTGCCCTCCTCGGGGCTTTTATCGTGAGCATCACATCGGTCATACTTTCCGCCTTCATCAGGGAAGAGAAATAAGCATCCCTCCTCACCTCTCTTTCCAAGGGGATGAATAATACCCCTCCTGGGAAAAGAGGGGCCAGGGGAGAGTTGGAGATTTGTTGTTGCTTTGCCGGTCAACTGGAAATATAATTGCTGTATACCTTGCCTCTGAAGGGCCGATAGCTTCATAAAGATCTCGTAACAATAAATTCCTGACAAGGGAGCAGAAAGCCCGTGGACCGGATGAAGACGGAAAACCAGCCGGAAACGCATATCACCCAGCTGCCTGACGCAGCTGTTGTTGTGTATATCTCAGGAGACTGGAAACTGGGCAGGCAGGTCCCGCAGGCGACTGACACAGAGAACCGGCTTTCCGCACTGAAGGAGATCCGCAGGATATCCTTTGAGGCTGCCGGACTGTCGGGATGGGACAGCTCGCTTCTGACCTTTCTCACCAGGATTATCGCATACAGCGGAAGGACCGGAATCACCACAACCCTGGAAGGACTGCCCGAGGGTGTCAGGCGGATGCTCGAACTTGCAGCGGCTGTCCCTGAGAAAAAAGGCGGCCAGAAGGAAGAAAAGCGGCCTTCTTTTCTTGCCAGAGTCGGGGAATCCGCCGTAGGCTTCAAGCGCTCGACAGGGGAGATGCTCGCCTTTATCGGTGATGCTGTTGTTGCCCTTTGGGGGCTGCTCACCGGCAGGGCGAAGTTCCGGCTCCACGATCTTTTTCTCGCCATACAGGAAAGCGGGGCACAGGCCCTGCCCATTGTCTCGCTCATCAGCCTCCTCGTAGGAATCATACTGGCCTTTATCGGGGCGATCCAGCTGAGGATGTTCGGCGCCCAGCTCTACGTTGCCGACATCGTCGGCATCTCCATGGTCCGCGTTATGGGCGCCATCATGACCGGCATCATCATGGCAGGCAGAACAGGCGCAGCCTTTGCAGCACAGCTCGGCACGATGCAGACCAATGAGGAGATTGATGCGCTCAGGACCTTCGGCATATCCCCCATGGAGTTTCTCGTGCTGCCCCGGATGATTGCCCTCACCCTGATGATGCCCCTTCTCTGCGCCTATGCAGATCTCGTCGGCATCATGGGCGGTTTCATCGTCGGCACCGGGATGCTCGACATCACCCCATCGCAGTACTACAGCAGGACAGTGGCGGCGGTGAGCCTGACCAATGTCTGGGTAGGCCTCTTTCACAGTGCGGTCTTCGGCGTCCTTGTGGCCCTCTCGGGATGCCTCAGGGGAATGCAGTGCGGCAGGAGCGCTTCAGCCGTCGGTGAGGCCGCCACATCAGCCGTGGTCACCTCGATTGTCTGCATCGTAGTCGCTACGGCGATTATAACCTTCTCCTGCGAGATGCTCGGCATATGAACAGCGCGAAACCAGAACCGGTCATAGAGGTGCAGGACCTGGCGATGGGCTATGGCGGAGCAATCCTGATGCAGGATATAACCTTCACGGTGAACAGGGGGGACATCTTCATTATCATGGGAGGCAGCGGCTGCGGCAAGAGCACCCTGATGAAGATCATGATCGGGCTCAAGGAGCCTGCCAAGGGAAAGGTCCTCTACGACGGGGTGAGCCTCTGGGACTCCGACGCTGAAAAAAAGGCCCTCATGATGCGGCGGCTGGGGATCCTCTATCAGAGCGGAGCGATCTGGAGCTCAATGACCCTTGGAGAGAACGTGGCGCTGCCCCTGGAGCAGTACACCGATCTCAGCCCGGCCCGGATCAGGGAGACCGTCGCCCTGAAGCTTGCCCTGGTCGGGCTCGCCGGCTTCGAGGAGTACTATCCCTCCGAGCTCAGCGGCGGCATGAGGAAACGGGCAGGCATAGCCCGCGCCATGGCCCTCGACCCGGACATACTCTTCTTTGATGAACCCTCAGCCGGGCTTGATCCGGTAAGCGCCCGGCTGCTCGACGACCTTATCGTCCAGCTCAGCGCCTCACTCGGTGCGACGGTGGTAGTGGTGACCCACGAGCTTGCGAGCATCTTTACCATCGGCAACAACTCTGTCTATCTCGACGCGGGAGCCAAAACGATGACTGCCGGAGGAGATCCCAAGAGGCTGCTTGAAGAGTCGAAGGACCCGAAGGTAATCAACTTCCTCACCAGGGGAGAGGCAGGATCAGGAGGAGGAAAACTGAAATGAGTAAACCGATAAACAGGAGCCTCATAGGGATCTTTGTTATAGGCGCCATCAGCCTTGTTGTAGCAGCGGTGCTGATCCTCGGATCAGGCAGGCTGCTTTCGCCCAAGGAAAAGTTCGTCCTCTTTTTTGAGGGGTCTGTAAAAGGGCTCGATGTGGGAGCGCCGGTCATCTTCCGCGGCGTGAAGGTCGGCGAGGTGAAGGACATAAGGCTGATCTTTGATCCCCGTGACTGGTCGGCAGACATCCCGGTCTACATAGAGATCAATCCAAAGGCCTTTGCCGTTCCGGAGAATCATTCAGGTGAAGGACTGGAAAAAGAGTATGTGCCTGTTCAGTCCCTGATAGAAAGGGGACTGAAGGCCCAGCTTCAGATGCAGAGCTTTGTCACAGGCAAGCTGATGCTCAACCTTGACCTGCTCCCTGAGAAGCACACAAGGATTACGAACCTGGACACGCGATATCCCGAGATCCCGACGATCCCCACCAGTCTTGAGGAACTGGCAAAAACCCTCGAAGACCTTGACCTTCCGGCTCTCTCCAGAAAGATCACCAGCGCCGTTGAGGGAATAGAGCGGTTTGTCAATTCTCCCGAGCTGAAGGAAAGCGTGAGCTCGATGAACAGTACCATAAAGGATGTGGGCAGGCTGGCCAACAATCTCAATGCTCAGACAGGTCCGGTGGTGGCAAGCCTGAGGGAGACATCGGAATCAGCGCGCAGTGCCCTTGCGAAGATAGAGAAAAGTTTTTCCATGGAGGACGGGATACCGGCCCAACTCGGAGAGACGCTGAAGACTGCAAACGCTTCCTTACAGAAGGCTGAAGAGACCCTTGCATCGATTCAGGCAGTTGTTCAGGACAATGCGGATATGGGGTATGACATCGCCACGGCCCTCAGGGAGCTTTCCGCTTCGGCCCGTTCCATCCGAGTCCTCTCTGATTACCTCGACAGACATCCTGAAGCCCTGATCAGGGGCAAAAAATAACAAAAAGGAGAAGACCATGCGCTACAACACCTGTTCAGGAAAGAGGATTTTCGCGGCTGCCGGCATGATGGTCTTGCTTGCCGGATGCGCCGGTACGGAGCCCTCCAGGTTCTATACGCTCCATTCAATGAAGGATGCAGCCCCCTATCGTGAATCCTCAGCTGCCGATCGCTCCATTGCCCTGGGACCTGTTGAGATCCCCGATTATCTCGACCGGCCCCAGATAGGGACCCGCACAAGCCAGAGCGAGATCTTTTTCTCCGAGTTCGACCGGTGGGCAGGATCGCTGAGGGAAGACATTGCCCGGGTCCTCTCCGAGAATATTACAGAGCTCATGTCCGGGAGCGCCGTAACCGTCTCACCCATGAAATGGGGGGCAAACCAGCAGTACAGGATATCGATGGAGATACAGCGGTTTGACGTCATGCAGGGAGGCAGGAACATCCTGAACGCCCAGTGGTCAATCCTCGGGCGGGACAGGAAGAAAATACTGCTCACCAGGTCATCGGCCTTTGAGGAACAGGCTGAGGGAGAGAGCTATCCTGCGAAAATAGCGGCCATGAGCAGGGCGCTTGAAAAACTCAGCAAAGAGATGTCAGGGGGAATAAAGGCGGTCCTTGAGAAAGGACAGCAGGACTGAGCAGTCATCCCCCCTGCCTGTCGGCATAGACATCTTCATCAAAGACCACGGTGCGGCCCCCTTTCGAGACGGCTACAGCTATATTCCAGTGGCCGTAGAGGGGAAGCTCCAGGTCCGCCTGATACACGCCTTGCCTGGTCTCATGCAAGGCGTACTGCCTGTCATAATCCT
>JBAZFD010000080.1:0-7884 GCA_041653575.1 Thermodesulfovibrionales bacterium | reverse complement strand
CCAGGGAGATCACGGCAACGTCCGTTGTCCCGCCGCCGATGTCCACGATCATGTTTCCTGAGGGCTCTCCCACAGGCAGGCCCACGCCTACCGCGGCAGCCATGGGCTCTTCAATGAGGTATACCTCCCGAGCGCCTGAGGCATGGGCAGCGTCCTTTACCGCCCTCTGCTCCACCTGGGTGATCCCCGAAGGGACCCCTATGATGACGCGGGGGGAGACGAAGCTCTTGCCGTTATGAGCCTTGGTGATGAAGTACTTGAGCATCTCCTCTGTGGCGTCGAAGTCTGCGATGACACCGTCCTTCATAGGCCTGATGGTAATGATATTCGAAGGGGTCTTCCCCAGCATCTCCTTTGCCTCGATACCGACGGCCACCGGCTTCTTGTTGTCCCTCCTGAGGACCACAACCGACGGCTCATCGCAGACAATCCCCCTGCCGTTGACATAGACAAGGGTATTGGCAGTGCCGAGATCTATGGCAAGATCATTGGAGAACATCCCCATTAATTTATTGAAAAACAAGTCTCGCCTCCTTATATATGACGCGTAAACACTGGTTCGTTACAGGACATCGGCGACAAGGTTACCCCTCTGTGCGCCGAGCTTCATCTTCAACAACCTTTGTCTCTGCCATGTTGTCGCCGAGCCTGAGCCCCTCGCTGTTTCCCAGCATAAGAAGGAACTCCAGACCGATAACAGCCAGGGCAAAGAGCCAGCCCAGCAAGGGGATTTTATAGAGCACAAGGGCCGCGGCAATAGTGGAGTTTCTCAGTACCGACTCTCTGAAGGACCCGGGAGCGACTGTGGCGGTTGAAACCACACTCAGCCTCAGCAGTCTCTTGCCGAGACTCCTGCCGTCAAAGAGACCGTCACTGATGAGAAGGTAAAGCAGACCCGCAAGATACCCCGCTTTTGGAATAACCTCGGATACAACAGCGATGATGATGAAGTCAACCGCCTTTGCAATCACCCTCAACAGCAGGCTTGCCTTTCCCCTATTTTCGGGCATCTATAATAGTATCAAATGGTTTGTTTCTTTTTCAATATAATAAGAAAGCCCCTTGGCCGCTCATCCTCCCTCACAGACCGCCTTCTCTTTCAGGCCTTTACATTAGGCCCCTTTGACGGGATAATTGAAGGAAAACAGGGAGGAGGAACGATGGCCATTATTCTCCGGAGCCCCGAGAGCATCTACCAGGTCACAGGAGAGATAGACAAGGGAACCTTCCACGGCAGGTGGCACTTTTCCTTCGGAGACTATTACGACCCTGCATTCAGCCATTTCGGCACCCTCCGCGTCTTCAATGACGATACCCTCTCGCCGGGGGCTGTCTGGCCCCTCCACCCCCACAGGGACAATGAAGTGGTCACCTATTGCGTGGCAGGCGAGTTCAGGCACGCAGACGAAGGGGGCCTGGGAGGACTGCTCAAAAAAGGATGGGTCCAGCACACCACCGTCGGCTCAGGACTATGGCATTCGGAGATCAACAACCTCGCGGACAAACCCATGAGGTTCATCCAGCTCTGGTTCATTCCCTCAAGGATGGGGCTGGAGCCTGTTATCCAGCAGAAACAGGTTGAGCGCGAGGAAAGAACCGACAGGCTCCTGCGCCTCGTCTCACCTGACCGCCACACTGACGCCCTTCCCATTGCCTCCGATGCCGAGGTCTATTCCTGCTTCCTCCGGGAAGGCAGCTCGGTCAGGCATACCATAGAAAAAGGAAGAGGCCTGTACCTCTATGTCCTTGAGGGCGGCCCGGTAAGGCTCAGGGACCGGCTCATACCTGAGCTCTGGGCTGCAAAGATCCTGGACGAATCAGCGCTGGAAATCCGGAGCGAGGGGGATGCAGAGCTCCTCCTGCTGGATCTGTCCCTGGAGGTATGATCCGGCAAGCAGGAAACTTTGACAGGGCATTCATTATCTGGTATAAAGCTATTAAGGACGCACACGATGAAGGAGGATATATGAGAAACGATGAAGTCACAAAGGTCGCAGGTGCTTTTCTTATAGGCGGGATCTTGGGAGCGGCTGTGGCACTCCTCTATGCCCCGCAGTCCGGCCAGGCAACCAGGAAGGATATAACCAGGACCGCCCGTCGTGTCAGGAATGAAATCGGGGATATCGTTGAAGACACCATCGACAGCGTCCATGATTTTGCAGATGATGTGAAAGACAAGGCCTCTGACCTGATCGACAGCGGCGTGGATCTGTCGGAGAAGGCAAAGAAAGAGATCGCAGCGGCCCTGGAGCATGGTCAGAAAACGGTGGAGAAACAGAGAAAGAGGCTCTCAGAGGCCCTCGGCATCTGATCTGAAACAACAGGTCTGTCAAAAAAGGGGGGCTCAGAGCCCCCCTTTTTTAGTGATGTCCGTGCTGGCTGTGGTCTCCGTGGTGTTCTTTTTTCATCTCCTCGCTGGCGCAGTCGCCCTCGCAGAGCAGCTCCACCTCGCCGCCGGCAAGGTGATAAACAGCGGTGACAACCCTGAGCTCTCCTTTTTCCATGAGATGCTTGAGGACCGGACTATTTTTCAGCATGTACTCCTCTGAGTGTGTCACATTCGCCCTGACTGCATGGTCGATGATCTCATGCCTGTCGCCGCCCGCTGCCTTTGCCTTTTTCACAGCAGGCTGTATCCTCTTCACAATGGCCCCTATGTTGCCTTCAGGCTTTCCCTTTGCATCCACAGCCGCTGTTACAGCGCCGCAGGAGTCATGGCCGAGGAGGATAAGAAGAGGCGTGTGAAGGTGTTCAGCGGCGTATTCAATGCTCCCCAAGGAAACAGGATCCAGGACATTTCCTGCTACGCGGACGACAAAAAGATCCCCCAGATCCTGATCAAAAAGGATCTCAGGCGCCTCCCTGGAGTCGGAACAGGCAACAACAATGGCTGCCGGATGCTGCCCCCTCACAAGGGACTCCCGCTTTTCCTTCACATCCCAATGATGCAGTTCCCCTGAGACGAACCTCTTGTTACCCTCCATCAACTTCTGAAAAGAATCATCAGCCTCCTTCATGCCTCCGAAGGATATGCCCGCGGAAAGGAGAAGGGCACAGGCGGACGAAACAGATACAAGCTTCCTGAACATGAGACCTCCCTGAAAAGTATGGATTTTCAGGTATCAATGATTACATTAATTCACTGCCAGGGTCAAGGTTCTGCGGGACCTGGCTCTTCCGGCGCGACTTGCGCTGCCGCCGCGCCTTCTGCTTCCTTATCCTCTCAAGCCTCTCAGCCTCAACAGGAGACCGCCCCTCTGCCAGGGCCTCGATCTTCTTCACCAGCTCCCGCCGGGCAAGGAACCGGTTGATGGACTGGCTCCTGTCCTCCATGCACTTCACCTCGATGCCTGTAGGTTTGTGCCTGATGTAGACGCAGGTGGAGGTCTTGTTCACCTTCTGCCCCCCTTTTCCCGAGGACCTGACGAACTTCTCCTCTATATCCTTCTCCAGGATTCCCAGGGCTTCCATCCGCTCCCTGAGCCACTTGTTCTTCTCTTCGCTGACGGCAAAACTGAGCACGCGGCTCCCTCCAGATTAACAGCCCCATGATAATGGAGATATTGTTCTATAAAATCCCTCCTGACCTCCCTTTTCCAAAGGGAGGCCCTGCCTCATGATACCACCCCGGAAAGGGCCGTGAAAAGAACAGCCCGGTGATTGACAAACCTCAGGCCGGACACTTACCCTATCCCCATGAAAAAACTGCCCATACTCTTCGCAAACAACAGGCAGTGGGCCTCCGGGATCGTGGAGGCTGACCCGGAGTTCTTCCGTAAGCTCTCCCTTCAGCAGTCGCCTGAGTATCTCTGGATCGGCTGTTCAGACAGCCGCGTCCCTGCCAATGAGATCGTGGGGCTCATGCCCGGAGAGCTCTTCGTCCACAGGAACGTGGCGAACCTGGTGATCCACACTGATATGAACTGCCTCTCCGTCCTGCAGTACGCCGTAGAGGTCCTCCGCATAAAGCAGATTATCGTCTGCGGCCATTACGGCTGCGGCGGCGTCAAGGCAGCCCTGGAGGACCAAAGGCACGGGTTGATAGACAACTGGCTGAGGCATATCCGCGACATCTCGCTCCGGTACCAGGCAGATCTGGACAGGATAGAGAGCCCCTCCGAAAGAATTGACAGGCTTTGCGAGCTCAATGTGGCTGAGCAGACGCTGAACGTGGGCAACACCACCATTGTGCAGGAGGCATGGGAACGGGGACAGGAGCTGACGATCCACGGCTGGATCTACGGCATCAGCGACGGCCTTCTGCGTGACCTCGGCATCTGCATCGCCTCCCTGGCAGAGCTGCGCGAGGCAATGCGCAGCCCTTTTCACGAAAACAGCGCCTGAATCCACCATCAACTTTGCGTGGGGATGCATTTGAACGGTTTCAGCGGGCCGTCGTGTTTCACCGGAACGGTGAGACGGCCCGGTGCCTCGGAGCGAAGCGAGAATGAGTGAGAATGCGTCCCCTCGCAAACTCCAAGTTTTTTGATGGTGGATTCTGGGACGATCACTGAATTGACAGCCCCCCTGATTGACCCTATACTTTGAAATCAATCTATGGTAGGGGGCTACCGGAGGAGATAAATATCCGGCCAGCTCCGCCCCAAACCCTCACGGCAATGACCGCCCTTCCTTATGCCTTTTCCGGCTGACAAGACCTGTCTGCCCAGAATCCATATTTTCTGTTATAATACAAGGCTTATCAATTCAATCTTGAGGTGACGTGCCTTGTTACAAGCCGGTATAGTAGGACTTCCCAACGTGGGCAAATCCACGCTGTTCAATGTTTTGACAAAGGCGGGGGCCCAGGCCGCCAACTACCCCTTCTGCACCATCGAGCCCAATGTGGGTGTCGTTCCTGTGCCTGATCCGCGCATGGATGTGCTTGCCACCCTATCGAAGACCCTGAAGATCATCCCCACCTCTGTGGAGTTCGTGGATATCGCGGGCCTTGTCAAAGGCGCCAGCAAAGGGGAAGGTTTGGGGAACCAGTTCCTCGCCCACATCCGCGAGGTAAACGCCATCGTTCAGGTAGTCCGTTGCTTCGAGGACGAGAACATCACCCATGTGGAGCAGACCGTTGACCCTCTGCGTGACATAGAGATCATCAATATCGAGCTGATCCTTGCAGACCTTGCCTCAGCTGAAAAGAGGAAGGACCGCCTCGCCCGGAACGCCCGGACGGCAAAGAAGGAGGAGCTGGAAGAGCTGAAGGCACTGGAGAAGATCGTTCCCGCACTCGAAGAAGGCCATCCCATCAGGTCCGTTGACCTCACCGATGAGGAGAGGGAGACCATCAGGACTTCTTTCTATCTCACCTCAAAGCCGATCCTCTATGTCTGCAACGTGGCCGAGGATGATCTCCAGGAGCCTGACAAGAACCCCTTTGTTCAGAAGGTGAAGGAGTACGCCCTGAAGGAAGGGGCAGAGGTCGTTGTGATCAGCGCGAAGCTGGAAGAAGAACTGATCGCCCTCGGACCTGAAGAGGCTGAGACCTACCTGCACGAGCTCGGGGTGAAGGAAAAGGGGCTCGACCAGCTCATTCACGCTACCTATGCCCTCCTGAACCTGATCACCTACTTCACCGCCGGTGAAAAAGAGGTCCATGCCTGGACCATCGTCAAGGGGACAAAGGCCCCCAGGGCAGCTGCCGAGATCCACACAGACTTTGAAAAAGGGTTTATCAGGGCCGAGGTTGTGGGCTATGACGACCTCATAACCTCAGGCTCCAAGTCTGCGGCAAAGGAGAAGGGTCTGGTACGTCTCGAGGGCAAGGAGTATGTAGTCCAGGACGGCGACGTAATGGAATTCAGGTTCAACGTATAGGCGATAAGCCTTCAGCTTCAGGAAAGGGGATCAACCTACGGATTGATCCCCCCTTTTTTCTCAGAATTCATACCCCCGGCCAACCCAGTAGTGCCAGTCTCCGACAGCCTCCTGAGTTTCAGGGTCTTTTGATAGGCCCTCCAGCTGCGAGAGCGGCACAGCAAACTCATCACCGGAGAGACTGACCAGGACAAATATTTCAGACTCGCACTCTTCTTCCGGAGCCATGCTTAGGACTTGCACCTCTTCTTCAACCTTAAGCGGCGAGATCGCCCGTTTGGCCTTGCAACGCGCTTGAAAGGGAACCCTGAGCTTTCCTTCAAGATAGTAATACCACCCCATCGCCCGCTCGGTCTCGTTGTAGGCGTCAACAACAGCCTCCATCACTATCCGCTCTTCCCGCTCTTTGTCTTCTTTGATATGTGCCATAGATTCCTCCTGCCGTTCTTCCATAAGGCTATATATCCGACTCATGAGGAAGCAACGCCCCATAGGGTGTCGGCCTTTCTCCGATAAAAACCCGATAAGGCGGTACTATTTCTTTCGTTACACTCCCTTGCTATCACACAGCGCCCCTCCTTCTCAGCTACCGCCCTCCATAGTGCGTTTGCCCTGAGAAAAACAGAGAGATAAAATATCTTGGGCGTGGGTAAAGCGCCCAGTGGCAGAAAAGGGAATAGGCAATTATGTATATAATTAGGTAATAAATCAAGTAATATAGAAGCGCTCTGGGGAAAAAAGATCTTATAATTAGAGAGCCCTAAAAAGGAGACATATTCTATAAACTATGCCTAAAAGTTTAACTCCTCAAGAGCGGCTACTCGAACCGCTTCAATCCTTCGCATCTCAACTGACCGCCAAATTTTCGGCACGATCAGCCGGTGAACCTGAAGACCAGCTAAAATCTCCTGTTGATCAGCTGTTTGCCGCATACAGCAAGATCATTTCCCACACAATCGTGCTGAAGGGAGAATCAACCCTGGATAGCAGGCTTGGCCGTCCCGATTTTGCAGCCCACAGCGACGCTCTGCCGGTTGGGTATATCGAGCTGAAAGCGCCGGGAAAGGGCGCCAACCCTGAGCTTTTCAAGGGGCACGACAAAGACCAGTGGAAGCGCTTTCAGAATGTTCCTAACCTGATCTATACCGATGGCAACGAGTGGGCCTTATACAGAAACGGGGAGCTTGCCGCTAAGCGCATCAGGTTTGTGGGGGATATCCGCACAGACGGCAAGGAAGCGATCTCAAAGGATAACGCGAGTGAGCTTTTCCAGCTCATTGCGGATTTCACCACATGGACGCCGATAGTTCCCAAAAAGCCCAAGGAGCTTGCCGCCTTCCTTGCTCCATTCTGCAGCCTGATCCGGGAGGAGGTCCTGGATTCTCTCAAGGATACTACCTCTCCCATGCAATCGCTCAAGTCCGAGATCAAGACACTCTTGTTCCCCGATGCAAACGATGACCAGTTCGCCGACGCCTATGCCCAGACAGTCACCTTTGCTCTGCTCCTGGGCCAGATGGAGGGCGCCAACGTTCTGGACCTTCACGGCACCTACGACACGCTTGAGCATCATCACTCCCTGCTTTCCAGGTCTCTCGAATTCCTGACCGACAAGGAGGCTCGGAAGGAGATCAGCGCTTCTCTCAGCATGACCCAGAGGGTTATACATGAGATAACACCGGAGCTGCTCAAGACAACATCAGCCACAAAAGACCCCTGGTTGTTCTTCTATGAAGACTTCCTTGCGAGCTACGACGCGAAGTTGCGCAGAGAGGCCGGTGTTTACTTCACTCCTCTTGAGGTCGTCCGGTGCCAGGTCAGATTGATTGATGAAATCCTGAGCAACCAGCTGGGCCGGAAAATGGGATTTGTGGAGGCTGGAGTATCAACGCTTGATCCCGCTGTCGGCACCGGTACTTATCTCCTCGGAATTGTCGAACACGCCCTTGACCGGGTCGAGAAAGAGGAAGGCCCCGGGGCGGTAAAGGGCGGCGCGCGATCTCTCGCCCATAATCTTCATGGCTTTGAATGGATGGTCGGCCCCTACTCTGTGGCTCA
>JBAZFD010000079.1:0-7980 GCA_041653575.1 Thermodesulfovibrionales bacterium | reverse complement strand
GGCCCCATCACGGCCTTGATTTTTCTGCTCCAACGGGGACACCGGTTTCAGCGGTTGGCGAGGGGGCGGTACTTTTCTCGGGGTCCAGAGGACAGTATGGTAAGCTTGTTATTGTCAAGCATCCCAACGGATGGCAGACGTACTACGGCCACCTCTCAGCGGTTTCCCGCGGCATCAGGAGAGGGGTGAAAGTCTCTCAGGGACAGGTGATCGGACGGGTCGGAGCAACAGGGATGGCCACAGGTCCTCACCTCCACTACGAGGTGAGGATAAAGGGAAGACCCGTCAATCCCCTTGCCCTTGGTCTCCCCCAGGGGAAGCCGGTTCCCGCCTCCATGATGGCTGATTTCAGGACGGTCAGGAACCGGATGGACATGCAGATCGCATCCATGAGAGCTCCACTTGTTGCTTCAACAGGGAAGCGTGAGAAGGGCACATAGGAAAGACTGAGACAAGGAGTCCCCATGGAAAAATATCTTCCTTTTATCGTCCCGACTGCTGCTGCCGCAGTATCCATAGGCCTCTTTTTCGGTGTAAGAGGGATCGCCATTTCCCTCCTGCACCGCTGGGCGAAGAGGACGGAGACGCAGCTTGACGATATCGTTGTAGCATCAATCCAGAGGCCTTCCTTATTCTGGTGTATTGCCCTCGGCCTTTTCATCGGGGTCAGCCTGTCCGATCTTCCGGAGAGGCACCTTTCCATTATCAACAAGATCATCGCCGTCATCATGATCCTCTCCGTCACTATTGCAGCCGCGAATCTGGCGGGGAAGGTCTTCAGGAACTACATCCGGAAGAGCAGCCTCGTCATTCCTACAACGGGGCTGGCCTACGGGATTGTCAAAGGGACTATTCTTGTTGTCGGGTTCCTGATCATGCTCACTGTCCTTGGTGTCTCAATCACACCTCTGATCACCGCCTTGGGCGTGGGAGGTCTCGCTGTCTCTCTCGCTCTCCAGGATACCCTGTCCAACCTCTTTTCAGGCATCCACATCCTTGTTGAAAAATCCATCAGGGTGGGTGATTTTGTCAGACTGGAGACAGGGCAGGAGGGGTATGTGGAAGACATCACCTGGAGAACCACAAAGGTGAGAATGCTCCCCAACAACATGGTGATCATCCCCAACAGCAAGCTCTCCCAGAGCGTTGTGACGAACTATTATCTGCCGGAGAAGAGGATGGCCCTCCTCATGCCCATTGGTGTGAGTTATTCCTCCGATCCTGAGCAGGTGGAGAAGATCCTCGTGGAGGAGGCGAAGAAGGCGGCGGCTGATGTGCCCGGACTCCTGGCCGAACCGGAGCCATTTGTAAGATTCATCCCCGGCTTCGGTGACAGCTCTCTGGATTTCACCCTCATATGCCAGGTCCGGGAGGTCGTTGACCAGTACCTGGCCCAGCACGAGCTGAGAAAGCGGATATTTGCGAGGTTCAGGAAAGAGGGGATAGAGATTCCATTCCCCCACAGAACGGTATATCTCAGGGAGGAAAAGGCATGACAACAGTGAACGAAGCCTTCGAGTTCAAACAGTGTGTCAGTCTCCTCAAAGCCACAGGCAGAAAGGCCGGAGATCTCCGGGAGCTGAGGGAGATCCTTTCCTCAGTCAGCGATGAATCCCTCTTTCACCACACATACCAGTATTTTCTGAAGGGACATATCCTGGAGTATACCAATGACTTCGCCCAGTGGGCCGGCGAGAACCTGGAAGAGAGGGCACTCTCAGAGGAGCTCTCCAATATCGATCCCTATGATTATTCCGAGATGACGGCCCTCAGGGAGAGGCTCATCTCTGTCATAGAGGCATACATCGGGAGGTTCCCGGAACCCAGGGCGGTTATGGAAGGTGCTGAGTTTTATTTTACCGAAACCGTAACCCTGGTCTTTCCCGCCGGGATCAGGGCAAAAAACCTGGCAGAGCTCCTAATGGGAGTTAAGTATGTGGACTCAAGCGCCATCTATTATCATTTCTATGAGGCGCGGCGGAGGCTCGGCCCGCGAAGGGACGACTTTTCCCATTGGATTGAAGTGGCCCTTGGCAAGGAGGCCCTGGCTGAGGCGATCCGGGGAATAGATCCCTTCATGCACACCCTTGCCGGTATCAGGAACCGCATAACCGAGGCCATGGAGGAAGAGCTGAGGAAAGATATGGAGGAGGTGCTCCCATGATCAGCAGGTATTCCGGCATATCACCCAGGACCGACCTGATGCTCCTCCAGAGGCTCGGGGAGCGCCTGGAGGGGAAGACCTTTCTCCATGTGAATTCCACTAAAGAAGGAGGAGGCGTCGCGGAGATCCTCCAGAGGATGATACCCATCCTCCAGGAGCTGGGTATCATCGCCCGCTGGGAGGTGATCCAGGGAGATGAAAGGTTTTTCGATATCACAAAAAAGCTGCATAACGCCCTCCAGGGCAACAGGGAGAACATCACTCCTGAGATGTGGGACTACCACTATGAGGTGAACAGGAGAAATGCGGAACAGCTGAACCTTGAGGCTGACGCAGTCCTCATCCATGACCCTCAGCCTGCGGCCCTCGTGGATTTCAGGAAAGGGGGAAACTGGATGTGGCGGTGCCACATCGATGTGGCAAACCCCTACCGGGAGGTTTTTGACCGGCTGAGAAGATACTGCGAGCGGTACGATGCAGCCATATTCTCTGTTTCCCGTTTTGCCCGTTCAATGCCGATAGGAGAGTTCATCATTGCCCCCTCCATTGATCCCCTGAGCGAGAAAAACAGGGATCTCACAGCGACCGAGATTGATGATGCCGCAGAACGGCTCGGGATACCCAGGGACAGGCCGATCATACTCCAGGTCTCCCGGTTCGACAGGTTCAAGGACCCTGTCGGCGTCATCGAGGCTTTCAGGATAGCGCGGAAATATAACAACTGCATCCTTGTCCTGGCGGGAAGCCCTGCTACCGATGACCCTGAGGGGGAGATAGTCCTCCAGGAGGTGAGGAATTTTGCAGAGGGGGACCCTGATATCCATATCCTCCTTCTTCCTCCTTTCAGCGATCTCGCGATAAACGCCCTCCAGAGGATGGCCACCGTGATCCTGCAGAAATCCCTCAGGGAGGGGTTCGGGCTTACCGTGGCTGAGGGGATGTGGAAGGGGAAACCTGTGGTGGGAGGCGCGGCAGGCGGCATCCCTCTCCAGATCATGCACGGTGTAACTGGTTTTCTTGTCCATTCTGTTGAAGGCGCAGCCTTCCGTATCCGGCAGCTCCTCAACAACCCCGAGATGGCGCGGGAGATGGGTGAGATGGGAAGGGAGTATATAAGGACCAACTTTCTCATCACCCGCCAGGCGAGGGATTACCTCTCGGTCTGGCACTTCCTGGAAAGGGGAGAAAAAATACTGGAGGTGTGAGCGTGACAGACTTTAAGCCTGACGGAGAGGGTCAGGGGAAATTGATTGTTGTCTCCAACAGGGAGCCTTACCTACACAAGAGGTCCGGATCAGACGTTTCTGTTGAGATCCCTGCCGGGGGGCTTACGTCTGCGATGAATGATGTCCTGAGGAAAACCGGCGGAACCTGGGTTGCATGGGGCAGCGGAGAAGCGGACAGAGAGTCGGTGGACAGCAATGATTGCGTAGCCGTTCCTCCTGACATGTCGGCCTACACCCTCAAGAGGGTCTGGCTCAGCGATGATGAGGTGGAAAACTACTACCACGGGTATGCCAATCAGGTGCTCTGGCCCCTATGCCACATCACCCTCGACAGGGTTAACTACAGGCAGAATTTCTGGCTGGATTATACAAAGGCCAACGAGGCCTTTGCCCGGGCTGTTCTTGAGGAAGCTGGAGAGGGCTCTACCGTCTGGGTCCATGACTATCATCTTTGTCTTGTCCCCCGCATACTCAGGGAGAGGATGCCGGGTCTTACCATTGCTCACTTCTGGCATATCCCCTGGCCTGACTGGGGGGTCTTCAAGGTCTGCCCCCAGGCGAGGGATATTATCGAAGGGCTGCTGGGAAACGACCTGATCGGCTTCCAGATCCCCCTCTTTGCGAAAAACTTCATGGATTGCGTGAAGGGGTGCCTCGATGCAGAGATTGACTACCAGAGTGCCACTATCAGTTATGCAGGACATACTACACGGTTGAAGGCTTTCCCCATCAGTATAGACGCTGGGAAATTCTCATCTCTTGCCTCTTCCTCCAGGACAGCGTGGATGATGGAGGCAATACGGCTGAGGCACCGGCTGGACAAGGTCAAGGTGGGAATAGGGGTTGACAGGCTGGAGTACACCAAGGCCCTTATAAAACGACTTCAGGCAATTAATCTCTTTTTTGAGAGGTATCCGGAGTTCCGGGAGAAATTCACCTTTATCCAGATCGCGGTCGCCACCAGGATGAGGGAGCCCTACATCAGTTATAAGAAGGCGGTGGAGGAACTGGTCTCAGCGGTCAATGAGAGGTATTCCACCGATGGATGGCTCCCCGTTGTCTACCTTGATGAGAAGGTGGAGCAGAGGGACCTCGTAGCCTACTACCGGATGGCCGACATGGCCATTATCAGCTCTGTGTATGACGGAATGAATCTGGTGGCAAAGGAGTATGCGGCCTCCCAGGTGGACGGGAGTGGTGTGCTCATACTCAGCGAGCTTGCGGGAGCTGCAGAAGGCCTTGAGGGTGCTCTCCTTGTGAATCCCTATGATTCTGAGGGGTTCTCTGACCTTATCCATAAGGCTTTAATGATGCCAGACAAAGAGAAGAAAGAGAGAATGTCCTCCCTCAGGGAGCAGGTGAGAGACAATGATATCTCACTCTGGATGTCCCGGATCCTCCATGAGCTCGCGGAAATTGAATCCATGAAGAGACCGGCCGATGATAGGCTCTGTGAGTCTGATGGGAAATCTCCGGGATACAATCGTTGGGAGGGATATGTTCCTCTTTCTTGACTATGACGGTACCCTTGCGCCCATTGCGGATTCCCCTGGTGAGGCGTTCATGCCTCAGACCATCAGGTCCCTTTTAGAGGAAGTCTCAGAGAAGATCCCCGTCGCCATTGTCAGCGGAAGGAGCCTCATGGACCTCAGGGGGAGGGTCGGTCTGGAGGGTATCGTCTATGCCGGAAACCATGGGGCTGAGATATGGGATGGCAGGATCGTTGTACAACAGGAGATGTCCGGTGGCAGGGTTGTTGTGAAGGAGCTTGTGGAGAGGCTGGAGAAGGCTGTCGCCCATATTTCCGGTGCCCTCGTTGAGGAGAAGGGTGCTACGGCGAGCCTCCACTACAGGAATGTTGATCCCCTGAGAAGGGATGAGCTCCTGGATCTGTTCACCAATATTGCAGGTGATTATCAGGGGCTGGTCAGGATCACCCATGGAAAGAAGGTCCTTGAGGTCAGGCCCATCCATGCCTGGAACAAGGGCGATGCCGTCCTTTGGATCATGGATGCCATGGGGGAGGGAAGACTCCCCATCTATATCGGTGACGACACAACAGATGAAGATGCATACCGCGCCATCAGGGGAAGAGGGATCTCCGTCTCCATCGGGTACAACAGCGAGGCGGACTACCACCTGAAGAGCCAGGGTGAGGTAAGGGATCTCCTCTCCCTAGTTCTTAAGGAGGAAAGGATAAAGACATGAGGATAGGAGCATGGTACAAGGGGGATGGTGTTTGCCGGTTTACTGTATGGGCTCCTCTCCTGAAGGGAGTGGAGGTGAGGATCATATCACCTTCTGAAAGGCTTGTCCCCATGAACAGGCTGAAGGGGGGATACTGGACTGTTGAGGTTGAGGATTGCTATCCCGGCGCTCTCTATCTCTACCTGCTGGAGGGGAAACTGGAAAGGCCTGATCCCGCCTCCTCCTTTCAGCCCCGGGGCGTCCACGGCCCGTCGCAGGTTGTTGACCACAGCGGCTTCCCATGGACAGACAGCGGCTGGAGGGGTGTCCCCCTCTCAGAGATGATCATGTACGAGACCCATGTGGGGACATTCACCCCAGAGGGGAGCTTCGAGGCCATTATCCCAAGACTCCCTGAGCTGAGGGAGCTGGGAATCAACGCACTGGAGCTCATGCCTGTGGCTCAGTCTCCCGGAGAGAGGAACTGGGGGTATGACGGCGTTTATCCCTTTTCTGTCCAGGACAGCTACGGCGGACCAGAGGGGCTGAGGAGGCTGGTGGACGCCTGCCACAGCCGGGGAATGGCGGTGATCCTCGATGTGGTCTACAACCACCTCGGGCCTGAGGGGAACTATCTCCAGGACTTCGGCCCTTGTTTCACGGACAAGTACAGGACCCCCTGGGGCTCGGCTGTCAACTTTGATGACAGCCACAGCGACGGGGTGCGGAACTTCTTTATTGAGAACAGCCTCCACTGGTCAGGAAACTATCACATTGACGGTCTCCGCATTGACGCCATCCACGGGATAACGGACATGAGCAGCCATCCCTTTCTGAGGGAGCTTGCCGAGAGGGCGGACAATCTTTCTGAAAAAGAGGGGAGGCCTTTCCTCCTCATTGCAGAGAGCGACCTCAATGACCCCAGGGCTATCAGACCCCGCGAGCTGGGTGGCTTCGGCATGGCGGCCCAGTGGTGCGACGACTTCCACCACAGCCTCCACACCCTTCTCACAGGCGAGAGAGACGGGTACTACAAGGACTTCGGGAGCACGGGGGACCTGGTGAAGTCCCTGAGGGCGGGGTTCGTTTACTCAGGTCAGTACTCCGCGTACAGGCAGAGGAGGCACGGGAGCTCCTCTGTTGACAGGCCTGCCCATCAGTTCATCCTCTTCTCCCAGAATCACGACCAGGTGGGAAACAGGATGATGGGCGAGAGGCTCTCCTCCCTGGTATCTTTCGAGGCCCTCAAGGTGGCTGCCGGAGCGGTTCTCCTTTCACCGGGCATCCCCCTCCTCTTCATGGGTGAGGACTACGGCGAGGATGCGCCTTTCCTCTATTTCGTAAGTCATACCGATCCCGGCCTCACAGAGGCGGTCAGGGAGGGGAGAAAGCGAGAGTTCAGCTCTTTCCTCCGGAAAGGAGAGATCCCCGATCCGTCCGATGAAGGGACCTTTGTCAGATCAAGGCTTCAGTGGGAGAAGAGGGGAACGGGGAGGCACACAGTTCTCCTGAAATTTTACAGGACAGTCATCAGCACGCGGAAGACCATCCCGGCCCTCAGTCACATCTCCAGGGAGGGGCTGGAGGTCTCCGGGTCAGAGGCGAGCAGGGTCGTGGTCATGAGGAGGCGGGACGACAGGCAAGAGAGTGAGGCAGCCCTGGTCTTCAATTTTTCCCGCGGGGACGAAGAGGTCATTTTTCCCTTTTCAGGGAGCTGGAGAAAACTCATGGATTCCGCTGATACCTCTTGGGACGGCCCCGGCTCCTCCATCCATGGGAGTGTGGAATCCGGTGAGAGAATGATTCTCCGAGCCGAGAGCTTTTGCCTCTTTATCCGTGAAGGAGGGCAGAATGGCCGGGGATGAGCTGCCCGTCCCGAGAATACCGGGAGCCACCTACAGGATCCAGTTCAACAGCGGCTTCAGATTCACCGACGCCCAAAGGATCATTCCCTATCTCTCCGCCCTGGGGATAACGGACCTCTACTCCTCCCCCTACTTCACCGCAAAGGCGGGGAGCCTCCATGGATACGACATTGTCGATCACAACACCATCAATCCCGAGATCGGAACCGAAGAGGAGTACGATGAAATGGTCCGGAAGCTCCGGGAGCACGGCATGGGCCAGCTCCTGGACATCGTGCCGAACCACATGTGCGTAGCCAGCAGGGACAATCTGTGGTGGATGGATATCCTTGAGAACGGTCCCAGTTCACCCTATGCGAGGTCCTTTGACATTGACTGGGAGCCGGTGAAGAAGGAGCTGAAGGACAAGCTCCTTCTCCCTGTCCTGGGTGACCAGTACGGCAATGTCCTTGACAAAGGGGAGCTGACAGTTTCCTTTGAGGAAGGCTCCTTTTTTGTCTCCTACTTTGAGCACAGGTTTCCCCTGAGGCCCCAGACC
>JBAZFD010000078.1:0-8023 GCA_041653575.1 Thermodesulfovibrionales bacterium | reverse complement strand
GAGAGGTACTCATTGGATGTGACCGCAGCCAGTCTGCACATTTCTTTACCCCGACTTAATTATATTTGTGGCAAAAAAAGCGTCGGACACCATAACAGCCGGTATCAGACGCTTTGCACGGTAACCGTTTGCCGTTTAAAGCCTTTTTATATTAAATAGTGGAAAATATCTTTGTCAACCCGCCATTTCTCTTATTTCTTGACAAAAAAATCCGGCTTTCTATACATTTATGGCATAAGGCAACCGCATGACATGCAAAAGATATCCTCGGGCATAACAAGTCTGGACAGCCTCATAGAGTCACTCTTCATCGGTGACAATGTGGTCTGGGAGGTGGCTGCCGGAACCTCCTATGATATCTTCATGCAGAGATTCATTACCCGCTCCTTCGAAGACTCCCAGAAGGTGATCTATGTAAGCTTCAACAGGTCTCCCCAGAGCGTGCTGAATGAGATAGGAGCGATTCTCGATCCCCGCCACTTTATCCTCGTGGACTGTTTCACCTCGGGGAAGGGAAAGAGTGATGCCGCCTTCCTCAGGTTTTATGACAATCCGCCCGATATAAATGTGGTGAGGATATCAGACCCCAGGGAAATGGAGGCCTTTACCCAGACCCTCAACTCCCTGGAGGACAGCCTCCCCAGGGGCGCACGGTATGTTTTCGACAGTCGCACCGGAATGCAGGACCTCTGGGGGGACGAGGGCCACACCTATCAGTTCTTTGCCTACATGTGTCCCAGGCTTTATGACCTGGGCACCGTGGCCTACTGGATACTGGAAAACGACGCTCACAGCCAGAAGTTCAAGGCGAACCTCAGGCACATCACCCAGGTGGTCTTTGACCTCTACGAGAGGAGGGACAGGCTTTACATCAAGGCCATGAAGCTCGCGGGACGCCAGAACAGGGACGCCTTCAAACCCCACTTCTATGAGGTCACTGACCAGAGTGTGGTCATTACCCTCCCCCGGAAGGAACCCGCTCTTGATGTCGGGACAGGGCTCAGGGAGATGAGGAAAGGCAAGGGGATGAGCCAGAAGAAGTTGGCTGACAGGGTGGGCCTCACCCCGAGCTTCATATCCCAGATGGAGAACAACCAGATAAGCCCCTCCCTGAGCTCCTTTCTCCAGATATGCAAGGCCCTTGGGGGAGATCCGGGACAGTTTCTGGAAGAAAAGAAACCCGCTACGGAACCGTGGCTCGTGAAAAGGGAAACCGTTCTTGCCGGCCCCCCTTTTGTCGAGGAGGGGCTGAGGATCTACACCATCTTCTCTGATGAGAAGACCTCGGCCAGGATTATCGTCTTTCCCCGCGGCTACAACGCGAAGGGACACTTTTCCCGCAGCAAGGCGCCCGAGTTTGTCCATCTGCTGAAGGGCAGCCTGAGAGTCGCTGTGAACGGATCGGAGCAGAAACTGAAGGCAGGAGACAGTCTCTATCTGAAGGAGCACATTCCCTCCCTATGGAGGAATGACGGAGGCGGTGACGCCGAAGCACTGGTGGTGTGTGTATAATAGGCGGATCAAAGAAAATTTAAAGAGCAAAAGATACCCTTGGTATTTTTTTGCCCTTCATGGTTATAAATACTGAATTTATAGCCATGAAGAATTAGCAGCACTGTATCGGAGGTCCTTATGCATCAAGGTCAGCCAAATGCGAGCTCAGCCACGGGAACAAGGAACAGGGTCCCTGACCCGGCGCCCTATTCAGGGATATGCTCAGTCTGTCTTGACGGCTGCCCCGGTCCCTGTGAGATCGGGAAGTCGTCCTACAGAGGCAGGGAGGTTATCTATCCCACGCCCTTCGGGAAAATGACGGCAGGCGCTACAAAGAAGTATCCCGTGGATTATTCCCACCTGAACATCCAGGGAACCTGTGTCGGAGCGGCCGGGGTTGAGGCAGATCCCGACAAGGCCATATTCCCCGCCGTTTCCACAGAGGCAGAGATAGGACACAAGCACAAAATCAAGCTCAGCCTGCCTATATTTACCGGGGCTCTTGGCTCCACGGACATAGCCAAGGACAACTGGGAGGGCCTCGCCATTGGCGCAGCCATCTCAGGGATCATGGTGGTAATCGGCGAGAACGTGGTGGGCATGGACCCCAAGGCCGAGATAAAAAACGGCAGGGTCGTGAGCTCTCCCGAGCTGGAGAGGAGGGTCAGGTGCTTCAAGGACTGGTACAACGGCCACGGCAACATCATCCTACAGCAGAACGTGGAGGACACGCGCCTTGGCTCTGCAGAGTATGCGATCGAGAAGCTCGGCGTGGAGTGCATTGAGCTGAAGTGGGGCCAGGGTGCAAAGGACATCGGCGGCGAGGTGAAGCTCAGGACCCTGGAGAGGGCCCAGGAGCTGAAGCAGAGGGGATACATCGTCCTGCCCGACCCTGAGAAGGCAGATGTGGTAAAGGCATTCCAGGAGGAGGAGTTCCGGGAGTTCGAGAGACACTCCCGCCTGGGAATGGTGGAGCACGAATCCTTTGTCGCCGCTGTGAAGCATTACAGGAACGCCGGGGCCAAGTTCATTTCCCTGAAGACAGGCGCCTACAGGATATCAGACCTGGCGCGTGCCATGCGGTACGCCTCCGACGCTGAGATAGACTTCCTCACCATTGACGGCGCCGGCGGAGGAACGGGCATGAGCCCCTGGAGGATGATGAACGAGTGGGGCATTCCCACCATTTACCTTCAGGCCATGGCGTACAAGTTCGCCTCGCAGCTCAAGGCGAAGGGGAGGTTTGTCCCTGATCTGGCCATTGCCGGTGGTTTCTCCCTGGAGGACCACATCTTCAAGGCCCTGGCCCTGGGAGCTCCGTACTTCAAGGCAGTCTGCATGGGCCGTGCCCTCATGATCCCGGCCTTTGTGGGCAAAAACATCCAGAAGTGGATGAAGGAAGACAAACTCCCCGCCGAGGTGAAGAAATACGGAGATGTGGCGGAGAGGATCTTCATCACAACTGAGTCCCTCAAGGCCTCCTTCGGAAAGGAGTTTGAGAGGCTGCCCTACGGAGCCATCGCCATGTACACCTTCTGTGACAGGCTGAAGCTGGGCCTCCAGCAGTTCATGGCGGGAGCCAGGAAGTTCTCCCTCCCCTACCTTAACAGGAATGATCTCGTCTCCCTGACGAGAGAGGCCGCCGATGTGACAGGGATACCCTATGTCATGGAATCGGACATGGAAGAGGCCTCCCGGATACTGCTCGGATAGACGGTGCGGGTGTGAGGGACCTTTCCCTCACACCCGGCTCTTTATAACGGACAAGGTATGCCCCTAACCAAAACCCTGCTCTCCATCCTCAGGATCCTCAACGGATGCCACACTATTGTGGGATCCCGTGAGATCGCGCGGCAGCTCAAACTCCACGGGATAGACCTCACCGAGAGGACAGTCCGCTACCACCTCAAAATCCTGGATGAGAGGGGATTTACAGAGGTCTTCGGGAAGGAAGGACGGAGGATCACGGAAAAGGGCAGAAACGAGCTCGGCCACGCCATGGTGTCGGAGAGGGTGGGATTTGTCCTCAGCAAGATAGAGACCCTCTCCTATCTCACCACCTTCCAAATGGAAAGCATGAGGGGAGATGTAATACTCAACATCTCCTATGTCCGTGAAAAGGACAGAAAAGAGGCGCTGAAGATCATAGCCCCCGTATTCGCCTCTCCCTATGTCATGAGCAGCAGGGTCATGATCGCCGGGGGCGGGGAGATGATCGGCGACATAACAGTCCCCCGCGGGATGGTCGGAATAGGGACCGTCTGCAGTGTCACCATCAACGGCCTCTTTCTCAAGGCCGGCATTCCGGTCACATCCCGCTTTGGAGGGGTTCTGGAGATCAGAGACGGCGCCCCCCTGAGATTCCTCTCCCTCATCAGCTATGACGGTTCCTCCCTTGACCCCCTGGAGATATTCATCAGGGGCAAGATGACCGATGTGCTGGGTGCCGTAAACAGGGGATCAGGAAGGATACTGGCCAGCTTCAGGGAAATCCCTGTGGTCTGCCGGGACAAGGCTCAGGAACTGGCCCGAAGGATGGAGAGGCGGGGAATCGGAGGCATCCTCCTCATGGGTGAGCCCAACAAGCCCCTCCTGGAGGTCCCTGTGGGGCTGGACAGGTTTGGTGCGGTGGTGGTGGGAGGACTGAATCCCGTTGCCGCCATTGAGGAGTCAGGGATATCCACGGAGAGCAAGGCGATGTCTGCTCTCTATCCCTATGCGCGATTAAGAACCTTTGAACAGGGGGAGGCGGAAGCATGAAGAAGATAGAGGCAATCATAAAGCCCTTCAAGTTGGATGAAGTGAAGGATGAGCTCACCAGAATAGGTATCAAGGGCATGACCATCACCGAGGTAAAGGGGTTCGGGAGACAAAAGGGGCACACAGAGCTCTACAGGGGAGCTGAGTACACGGTGGACTTTATACCCAAGGTGAAGGTTGAAGTGGTCGTGCCGGATGATATCGTTCGGGAGGCGGTGGCAGTGATTGCGCGGTCAGCACGGACAGGCAAGATCGGCGACGGAAAGATATTCGTGATGCCCGTGGAAGGAGCCCTGAGAATCAGAACAGGACAGGAGGGAGATGAGGTCATCGGTTAGGCGCAGAAACTCCTGCCGCAGCGGGTCGTGACAGCCATCATGCCCTGTGGTATCCTAACCTATGGTTCTCATCACATCCCACATCAACGCTGACTTTGATGCCTTTGCCTCTGCCATGGCTGCACAGAAGATCTACCCCGGCGCGGTGGTCTGCTTTCCCGGATCCCTTGAGCGAAAAGTTCGGGACTTTGTAGAGGCCTTCCGGCCCATGGAGATCAAACGGGTAAAGGATATCCCCCTGGATGAGGTGACGAGGCTCATTGTCGTGGACACGAAGCACCCCGACAGGATAGGACAGTTCAAGGCCCTCCTTGATCGTCCCGGCATCGAGGTCCACATCTATGACCATCACCCAGCAGGAGAAGAGGATATCCATGGGGAGCAGGAGGTGATGGAGCATGTCGGCGCTGTCTCCACCATCTTCGCAGAGATGATCCAGGAGCGGGAGATCCCCATCACGCCCCTTGAGGCGACAATCCTCTGCCTCGGGATATACGAAGAAACAGGCTCCCTGATTTACCCCTCCACCACCCCGAGGGATCTCACGGCTGTTGCATTCCTCCTCAGGAGGGGGGCCAACCTGAAAATTCTCTCCGGCTTTCTCAGGGAAGAGATGAGCAGGGAGGAGTTCACCCTCATCAACGATCTGCTCCAGTCCCTGAAGGAGGTGGTGGTCCATGGTGTGATCATCAAGATCGGCACAGCGCGGATGGAGGGTTTTGAGGATGTGTCGCACCTGGCCCACAGGATCATGGATATGGAAGACACCGATGCCCTTATCATCCTTGTGGGGATGGAGGACAAGCTCCTCATGGTGGCCAGGAGCAAAGTGGGAGAGCTGAATGTGGCACAACTCCTTGCGGAATTCGGTGGAGGCGGCCACCCCTCGGCTGCCTCGGCAACGGTGAAGGACATGCCCCTGGAGATCCTGGAGGAGAGCCTCACCGAAGCGATCAGGCGGCACGTAAGGCCGCTGAAAGTGGCCAGGGACGTGATGACCACGCCTGTCATCACCATCACGGCGGAGAGCAGGATCAGGGAGGCAGGGGAGATGATGACGCGCTACGGCGTCAATGTCCTGCCTGTTGTGCGCGACGAAAAGTACCTGGGGATCATTTCCCGCGAACTGGTGGTGAAGGCGCTCTTTCACGGCTTCGGCGAGAGCAGGTGTGAGGATTTCGCCACCATTGATGCCATTACCACTTCACCGGAGACCCCTGTGTCTGAGGTGGAGTCATCCATGATAGAGCAGAACCAGAGGTTCGTTCCCGTGATCGAAGATGAGAGGATCACCGGGGCGATCACCCGCACCGACCTCCTGAGGTCTCTCTATGAGGACTCCCTGAGAAAGGGCAGGATATCGAGCAAGGAGTATACAGAGGTCCACGGGATGGGAAGAAACATCGGCAGGCTTCTGAGGGAGAGACTCCCTGCCCCCTTCTCGCAGTTTCTCTCCATGGCCGGAAGCGTGGCTGATGAGCTCGGCTTCGGGGCCTACCTGGTGGGAGGGTGCGTGAGGGACCTCCTGAGGGGAGAGGAGAACCTGGATATCGACATCGTTGTTGAAGGCAACGGAGTGGCCCTTGCAAAGACAATAGCGGAGAGGATGGAGGCCCGTGTCATTGTCCACCAGAGGTTCGGCACAGCCCAGGTGATAAAGGGGGCAATGAAGCTCGACGTGGCCACAGCCAGGACGGAATACTATGAATCTCCCGCTGCCCTGCCCCATGTGGAAATGTCCTCCATCAAGAAGGACCTCTACCGGAGGGACTTCACCATAAACACCCTGGCATTGAAGCTCAACAAGAAGGATTTCGGCCTCCTCATAGACTTCTTCGGCGGTCAGCGGGACATCAAGGACAGGGTTGTCAGGGTTCTTCACAATCTCAGCTTTATTGAAGATCCCACCAGGGCCTTCAGGGCCGTCAGGTTCGCCGAGAGGTTCGGCTTCAAGCTGACAAAACACACGGAAAACCTCATACGTCTCGCCATCAGGATGGAGATCTTCGATAAGCTCTCAGGCACCAGGATATATGACGAGATGGTCCTTATCTTCAGCGAAACAGACCCCATCAAGACAATCAGGAGGCTGGCCGAGCAGGGACTCCTCCAGGTGATTCACCGGGGCCTCTCCTTCAGTCCGGCCCTGGAAGGGCTTTTACAGTCTGTCCATGACACCATCTCATGGTTCGATCTCCTCTTCCTCAAAGAGGGCTATGACAAGGGCATCCTTTATACCCTGGCGCTCCTCTCAAAACTCGGAAAGGATGAGAGGGATTCAGCGCTGGAGAGGCTCAAGGTCCCCTTCAGGCTCCAGGAAAGGCTGAGGCGGATATGGGATGCCGCAGGAGAAATCAGCATGGAGCTCCCTGCCGAGGATCCCGTAGGGATATACCACGCCTTGCAGGGAAGGGAGATGGAGACAATCCTCTTCACCATGGCGCAGACCCAGGACCAGGAGAAAAAAAGGGCCATATCCCGGTTCCTCCTGGAATTGAGACAGGTAAAACCGCTGCTCACCGGAAAAGAGCTGAAGGCAATGGGCATCCCGCCTGGTCCTGCCTATTCCCTGATTTTCAGGCAAATACTTGAGGAGAGACTGCGAAACAGGCTGGAAACAAAGGAGGAGGAGGCCGCCTTCGTGAGAACTGAACTGATTTCTTTGATTTAGACCTCCTTTATTAGCTATAATTACTAAACAATCTTTCGTATCCTCCGCCATTCACTTTTTGTTGGCCTGAATATACCTGAAGGGGGACCATGGACAAGGGAGTGGAAACAAAAAAAGACAAGACATACCTGCCTCTTTATCCTATCGGTATTGTGGCAGAGCTGATCGGGATAACGGATCAGACCCTGAGACTCTATGAAAAACACGGACTGATAAAGCCTGCCAGGAGGAACAAAAACAGGTACTACTCGGAGAACGACATCAAGTGGCTCACCTGCATCCGCGATCTCATCCACATCAAGAAAATCAGCATAGAGGGGATCAAAAAGCTGATGGAGTACGCCCCGTGCTGGGAGATCACGGAATGTCCCGAGGAAACCCGGAGCCAGTGCACCGCCTTTGTGAACAAGACGAAGCCCTGCTGGGAACTCAAAACGCGGTGCCGCAGGGAAAACGGACACATCTGCGAGGAGTGCGTCGTCTACATCGCCCACAACATGAAAAAGGCTGATCACCCCGCGTGATCAGCCTTTTTTTTCTTTATCCCCTTCAAGAGCCGTTAAGCTAAAAAACAGACTTTTCCTTCCTGTCAACCTTAATCAAACGTTTCTGACGAACGGATATTATCTATCCCGAAAGGCTGCATATCCTCCTCAGGGACACCCTCCTGCTCTGCCTCCCTTTCAGGCGCTGCAAAATCCTCTGCCGGAAGGTTGGACAGGGTCCTCTTCATGAAGTTGGCCCATATGGGCGCCGCTGC
>JBAZFD010000077.1:0-8055 GCA_041653575.1 Thermodesulfovibrionales bacterium | reverse complement strand
CTTTCCGGCGACATAGACCGTTGTCTTGTCGGGCGGGAAGTTGTCATGCAGACTCTGCAGGGGAACGCTTTGGGCAAAAGCCGGGCCGGACAGCAGGCAGACCATGAGCGCTGAGCACACTGTTCTGGTCATGTTCAAATCCCTCCTTGACGGGTGAGCCCTTGTGATTAAGGTTTACACTGCCTGAAGAAGAGAGGCCCCGGTCCTATCTCATCACCAGGACCAGATAGACCGCCGTTGACGTCAGGCTCAGGGCGCTGCGAACCGGGTGTAGCACTCCCCATTTCTCAAGCCCTTTGCATAATATAGACTATAGCACAGGATGGAGAAACAGAAAGAGAGGAAAGGCTTTGAAACCAATGGGGAGAGCTCTGCGGATGGGAACCGATATCAGGAAAAGACAGGCGTGTTCAGGCGGGTGCGAAAAAGGCGCTCTTACTCGAAGAGCGCCTTCACGAAGTCGTCGGGGTCGAAATCTTTGAGGTCGTCCACTCCCTCGCCTATGCCGATGAGGCGGACGGGGAGGCCGAGCTCTTTTTTGATGGCGAAGATGATGCCGCCCTTGGCTGTGCCGTCGAGCTTGGTGAGGGCTATGCCGGTGATGCCGGTGGCCTCGTTGAAGATCTGGGCCTGCCTCATGGCGTTCTGGCCTGTGGTGGCGTCCACTACAAGAAGCGTTTCATGAGGGGCGTCGGGCAGCGATTTTTTGATCACACGGTTGATCTTCTTCAGCTCTTCCATGAGGGAGGACTTGGTATGGAGCCTTCCTGCCGTGTCTATGATGACCACATCAACTCCCCGAGCCTTTGCAGCCTCCACGGCGTCGAAGGCGACGGCAGCGGGGTCTGAGCCGCTCTGGTGCTTGATGATGTCAGAGCCTGTCCTCTTCGCCCATATCTCAAGCTGCTCTATGGCAGCGGCCCTGAAGGTGTCTCCTGCTGCAAGCAAAACGGTGTTCCCTTCGGAAACGAACCGGGAGGCGAGTTTGCCGATCGTGGTGGTCTTGCCCACGCCGTTGACCCCGATGGTGAGGATCACAAAGGGTCTCTCGCCGAAGATCACCATGGGATGAGACCTGCCCAGGAGGGCGGCCATCTCCTTGCGGAGAAAGGCCTTCACATCCTCGGCGGTCCTGACCTCGGAGTTCCTGACCTTCTCCCTCAGGAGATCAATGATCCCTGTGGTGGCCTCTGCGCCTATGTCTGAGGTAATGAGGACCTCTTCGATCTCGTCGATGGTGGAATCATCCACCTTGCGGCCCACGAGAATGGAATCCACCCGCTCGACAATGTTCCGCCTGGTCTTGCTCAGCCCCTCTTTGAGCTTGTCAAAAAATCCCATACCTGTCTCCTATGCCGCCTCGGCCTTCAGTTTCCTGTTCATGACGAACTGCTGGCCTATGCTCAGGAGGTTGTTCACCAGCCAGTACAGCACAAGCCCTGACGGGAAAGAGAGGAACATGAAGGTGAAGACAATGGGCAGGGCCATCATCATCTTCTGCTGCATCGGCTCCATGTTGGAAGGGGTCATCTTCTGCTGGATCACCATGGTGATACCCATGACAACAGGCAGTATGTAGTAGGGGTCCTTTGTGGAAAGGTCCTGTATCCAGAACATGAAAGGCGCGTCCCTCAGCTCGCTTGCAATGAGGAGGACCTTATAGAGGGCGAAGAAGACAGGGATCTGCAGGACCATAGGGAGACATCCGCCCATGGGGTTCACCTTGTTCTTCTTGTACAGCTCCATGATCTCCCGCTGCATCCTCTGGGGATCGCTCTTGTACTTCTCCCTGATCTCGGCCATCCGGGGCTGGACCTCCTGGAGCTTCCGCATGGACTTCTGTCCCTTTGCAATAAGGGGAAGGAAGGGGATCCTCACGATGATGGTGAGAAGGATAATCGCAACACCATAGTTGTGGAACACAGAGTAGAGGATCTTCAGGAACCAGAAGAGCGGCCTCGCCAGGATGGAGAAGAACCCGAAGTCCACGATATGCTCAAGCCCGAAACCCAGGGCCTTCAGCCTGTCGTACTCCTTGGGTCCGGCATAGACATAATAGTCGCTCACACCTGCGGGCATCTTCAGGCCCACGAAAGCATCGGGTCCCTTTGCCCAGGCCCTCGCTTCCTGTGCAGCAGTCCGGAGCACGATGGAGGAGAAGAAATACTTGTCTTCCTGGGCAATCCACTTGATCCCCTCCCTGAAGCTCTTGGGGTCCTTCAGGTCCTTTGTCTTGAACTCCGTCCTTTCAGCGTCCCTCAGCACAACAGGGCCGAAGTGGACAGAATCGTCCTTCTCATAGATCCCGAAATCCTTACCCAGGGTTATCCAGTAGGCATCAAGGCCTTTAACTTCGTCCCTGAGATTGAAACCGTAATTCTTATTGGAGAAGGTATAGGTCCTCCTGATGGAAAAGCCCTCAGCAACGTAATCAAAGGTGAGGCTGCCTTCCTGCGCCATGGGGCCGAGCCTGACCTCTTTCCGGGCTACGGCAAAGTTCGCCTGAGAGAACTGGAACCTGTCATCTGTGCCTATAGCAAGAGCAGGCAGGACTGCATCACCCCTCAGCACGATAGGCTTGCCGGCCTTGTCCTTGTACGACTTCAGCTCTATGCCCTTGAGTGTCGCCCCCCTGGATGAGAAGGTAGCGGTATAAAGCTCTGTATCAACCTTGACCTCTTGTTCCTCTCCGGGAATGGCTGAAGCAGGTATCGTCACTGCCGGGGAAGCTGCCGGTTTCGGCGCCTCTGTTGTTGCGGTCTGCTGCTGCGGAGCCGGAGGCGGCGCAAACTGCGCATAGAAATACTGGTATCCGATCAGTATGGCAAAGGTCAGTATGATGGCTGCAAGCATCCTTTTATCCATGGTATCTATCCTTTTGATTCTTTTGTCATGTTGGTTTTATTTGACAGGGTCGTACCCCCCTGGGTGGAATGGATGGCACTTCAGGATTCTCCTGAGGGAGAGGCAGGAGCCCTTGAGGGCCCCGTACCTCTGCAATGCCTCCAGGGAATATTCGGAACATGTGGGTACAAACCTGCAACTGTTGGGCAGTGCAGGCGAAATGGCGAAGCGGTAAAAACGGATAAGAATAATAAGCAGGCCCTTCAAGGGTCTTAGGCTGAGAGGCGCTTTCTCCCTTTCGCCCTTCTGTTTCTGATGATCTTCCTGCCGCCCGGCGTGCTCATGCGGGCTCTGAACCCGTGTGTCTTCTTTCTCCTCCCGTTGTGGGGATGGAATGTG
This sequence comes from Thermodesulfovibrionales bacterium, assembly GCA_041653575.1. Classification (GTDB taxonomy): domain Bacteria; phylum Nitrospirota; class Thermodesulfovibrionia; order Thermodesulfovibrionales; family Dissulfurispiraceae; genus JBAZFD01. The sequence goes on along the minus strand of JBAZFD010000077.1, from coordinate 4,812 downwards.
GTATATGTGCCCATTAGTAAACCTCCATTTGTCTTTCTTCGGAACTGAAATTATAATTTCTCAAGCGTTATGAAGTCAACAGCTACGGCCTCCAGAACTCCTCGAACTTCCCTGCCCGCGTTATCCAGACCACATAGGGAGCGCCTGCTACATCGCCTTTTTCCATGAAAACGCAGGTCCCCGAGGCACCGGAGAACTTCGAGGTGTGCAGCTTTCCTATCACCGTCTTCCCCTCTGCGCTCCCCGCCTCTTTTATGGCGCTCAAAAGGGCGGTGACAGCGTCATAGGCATAGATCGAATAGGGACCGAGATCGCCGAACCGGGCGGTATAGGCGTCGATGAAGCCCTTTGCCTGGGGGGTGTTCTTCGGGTCGGGACTGAAGGTGAGGTAGGTCCCCTCGGCTGCCTCGGCTCCGGCAATCTCCACAAACTTGAGATCGATACTCCCGTCGCCGGACATGAAGGGAACGGTCAGCCCGAGCTCCCTGGACTGTTTCACCAGGAGCCCGGCCTCGGGGTATATGCCGCCGAAGTAGATGAGCTCAGGGTTCTTTGCCTTTATGGAGGTAAGGACTGTCTTGAAGTCCTTGTCTCCCAGGGTGACACCGCCTGAGTAGACCACCTCAACACCGGCTCCCAGGTTCTTCCTGAACTCTCCGGAGAGTCCCTGGCCATAGGTGGTCTTGTCATGGATGATGGCAACCCTCTTCAGCGCCAGCTTGCGGAGCACGAACTCGGCCGCCACCCTTCCCTGCTGGTCGTCCCTGCCGCAGACCCGGAAGACCCCTGTGTATCCCCGCTCGGTGAGCTGGGGGTTGGTTGAGGCAGGGGTTATCATCGGGATCCCGGCCCGGTTATAGACATCAGAGGCAGGGATGGAACAACTGGAGTTGAAATGGCCGATGACGCCTGCAACGCCCTCGTTCACCAGCTTGTTCGCCACGGACACCGCCTGTTTGGGATCAGCCTGATCGTCTGCAACAACGATCTCTATCTTTTTCCCCAGCAGTCCGCCCCTGCTGTTCCAGTCATCCACTGCAATGGTGACGCCGTTCCGGAAATCGCTCCCCAGTTTTGCCTGAGGGCCTGTCATCGGTCCTGCGACCCCGATCCTGATCACATCCTCTTTCCCCTTGCAGCCGAAAAGCGCCATGGAAAGAATGACCATGCACACAAAAAAACGCTTCACCTTACCCCTCCTTCTCTTTATCTTCCTTTTGTGAGGCTGTCATGCCAGCTTGTCCGGCATGACAGCTACCTTTCCTGTGGGCTTTATTGCTTAGGTCGTCGTAACTCTACCGGAACCCCGACAGAAAGGCCTGCGCGTTTTTCCTCAGATCACCCTCAAGTATCCCCGATGAAACAGCCACGCCTGCGCAGCCGGTCCCAATGACGAACAGCAGGTTCCCGGCTTTTATGCCGCCGATGGCGATTACCGGCATTCTGACAGACCTGACGATCTGCCGCAGAGTCTCAACGCCCTTCGGCTCTCCTGCATCCTTTGTCATTGTAGGGAAAACCGGGCCGAAGCCGATGTAATCCGCCCCTCCCTTCTCAGCCTCCAGGGCCTGCTCAAGACTGTGGGTGGAGATTCCGATAATCCTGTCACCCATGATCCTCCTGGCCTCCCTAAGAGGGAGATCCTCCTGGCCGAGATGGACGCCCTCTGCATCCACGGCAAGGGCAATGTCGGCGTGATCATTGATGATGAGGCAGGCATTGAAGCGGGAGGTGATCTCCCTGAGGATCAGGGCATTGCGGTAAATCTCCCTGCGGCTCCGCTCCTTGTCCCTGTACTGGATCCAGCTGATGCCGGACTCCAGGGCAGCGGTTACCGGTTCTGCAACATCCGTCCACGGCGGAGGAGGGCTGCCTGCGAGAAGGCAGACCCCCAGGCCCCTGATATCAGCCCTTTCCACCGTTTTTATGCTCTGACTGTCCTTCAGCTGCCATCTTTTCGATGAAGTGTGTGGTGAAATTCCCTTTGATGAAGTCGGGGTGGTTAAGGACCTTTTTGTGGAAGGGAATGGTTGTCTTTATCCCCTCAATGATAAACCCTTCGAGGGCGCCTTTCATGCGGGAAATCGCCTCCTCCCTGTCCTTTCCATGGACAATAAGCTTGGCGATCATGGAATCGTACTGGGAAGGGACCACCCAGCCGGTGTAGGCTGCCGTGTCCACCCTCACGCCCAGACCTCCGGGGGGAAGGAAGAAGTTGATCTTCCCCGGACAGGGGATGAACCTCTCCGGGTCCTCGGCATTGATCCTGCACTCTATGGCATGGCCTGAGGGCTTTATCTGCTGCTGCTTGTACGACAGCGGCAACCCGGCGGCAATCCTTATCTGCTCCTTGATGATATCCACTCCGGTGAGCTCTTCGGTGATGGGGTGCTCCACCTGGACGCGGGTGTTCACCTCCATGAAGTAGATATTCTGCTCGTGGTCCACAATAAATTCTATGGTCCCCACATTCCTGTACTTCATGGCCTTGGCAGCCTTCACCGCAAGCTCGCCTATTTTCTTCCTGAAGGCGACAGTGGCGATGGGGGAAGGCGCCTCCTCGATCAGTTTCTGGTGCCGCCGCTGGATCGAGCAGTCCCTTTCGCCGAGGTGTATCACATTTCCCTTGGCGTCTGCGATGATCTGGACCTCCACATGCCTGATGGCCGGAAGATACTTTTCAACATAGATCTCGCTGGAGCCGAAGGCAGCCAGGGATTCCCTCTGGGCCATATGAATTGCCTTGGTGAGCTCCGACTCTTCGGTCACGATCCTCATACCGCGGCCTCCGCCGCCTGCCGAGGCCTTGATGATCACAGGGAAGCCGATTTTCTTTACGATCTTGAGCGCAGACTCCTCTGAGTCAACAGGGCCATCGCTCCCTGGGACCACCGGGACCCCTTTCCTCTTCATCACCTGCTTGGCCTTTGCCTTGTCTCCTCCCACGCGGATGTTTTCAGGCGTGGGACCGATAAACCTGATACCGGAGGTGGCGCAGGCCTCGGCAAAATGGGCATTCTCGGAAAGGAAGCCGTAACCCGGATGGATCGCCTCAGCGTCCGTCACCTCCGCCGCGCTCAGAATGGCGGGGATATTCAGATAGCTCTGAGCGGGCTTTGCAGGCCCGATGCAGATGGACTCATCAGCAAGCCTCACATGGAGGGCATCCCTCTCGATATCGGAGAAGATGGCAACGGTCCTGATGCCCAGTTCCTTGCAGGCGCGGATGACCCTTACTGCGATCTCGCCCCGGTTTGCTATGAGTATCTTTTTGAAGAGCTTCATGCTCAGGCCACCGGATCAATAAGGAAGAGGGGCTCGCCGTACTCAACAGGCTGCCCGTTTTCAACGAGAGCCCGCACAACAACACCGTCAAACTCGCTCTCGATTTCGTTCATGAGCTTCATCGCCTCTATGATGCAGATAACCTGCCCCTTTTTCACCTTTGTTCCCACATCGGCAAAGGGCGCTGCATCAGGCGAGGGAGAGCGATAAAAGGTCCCCACAATGGGGGATGTGACGGTCAGGAGTCTCCCCTCGGCCTCATCGGGAATCTCCGCATCTTTCTTTGACTCTCTCCTGTCAGGGGCAGCGGTGTGGTGGACCTCAAGGGGGGCATAGAACTTCTCCCTCTTTATCCTGACCCTGACGCCCTCCTTTTCCACCTGGAGTTCCGTTATATCAGTTTCCTTTAAAAGTCCTATCAGCTCTTTCAGATCATCCATTTCCATGATCGCCCTCCCTTTGGACTGATCGGAGGGTCTTTATGCGTCCAGCCCTCCTGAGATTGCACAGCCTCATTTCACCTTCTCGATATACTCCGATGTCCGTGTGTCTATCTTCAGGACATCGCCTATCTGGATGTGGAAGGGGACCTTTACAACAGCGCCGGTCTCCAGAGTAGCGGGCTTGTTCCCTCCTGAGGCGGTGTCTCCCTTGTATGCAGGCTCAGTCTCGGCCACCGCAAGCTCCACGAACATGGGAGGCTCGACAGTCAGGGGAGCGCCTTTATAGTAGAGGATTGAAACGGTCATGTTGTCCTTGATGAACTTCATTGCATCGCCCAGCTGAGCAAGGGTCAGGGGCATCTGCTCGAAGGTCTCCATGTCCATGAAGTAATAAAAATCATCCTGGACGTAGAGATACTGCATCTGCCGCTCTTCCAGAGGGGCGGTCTCGAACTTGTCGCTTGAGGAGAAAGGCTCCTCAAGGACCCTCCCTGTCTTGAGGCTCTTTATCTTTGTCCTCACCACAGGAGACCTCTGCTGCATCTTCACAAACTGGTACTCAATGATCTCGTAAGGCTCACCCTTGTATTCGATCTTCATGCCCTTCTTGAAATCTGACGATGTAACAATAGCCAAAACCACACCTCCTGAAATAATCCGCTTATCTGATAATCCCGGGCTTCCTGCTGAGGCCCGTGAGTGTTGAAACTCCTGAATCCGTTACAGCCATCATATCCTCTATCCTGACGCCGCCCAGGCCGGGAATATAGATGCCCGGCTCCACCGTAAAGACCATCCCCCTGGTGAGCTTCTCGCCCTTTGTCCAGGAGACGCGGGGATACTCATGGACATCGAGCCCCACGCCATGGCCCGTGCTGTGACCGAAATACTCGCCGTATCCCTCACGGCTGATCTCTTCCCGTGCGGCCTTGTCCACTGCCTGGGCCTTCACACCCTCGGAGACAGTGGCCATCGCCTTTTTCTGGGCGCTGAGGACCACCTGGTAGATCCGCTTCTTTTCAGAGAGACGGGGGCCATGAATGAGGAGGGTCCTGGTCATGTCGGAGAAATACCCCTCCGACTC
>JBAZFD010000076.1:0-8062 GCA_041653575.1 Thermodesulfovibrionales bacterium | reverse complement strand
CCCAGGCATTGACCAAGCAGGGGATTTCTCTACCGGCCACCGGCCCCAGTATCTATCTCACAAACACTCTGGAATCACCGCACACCCATCCGCCCGCTCCTCCGCTGTTTCATAAGCCAATAGCCCGTGAGCATGAACGGGCACTCAAGATCAAGGATGCAGAGCACGTTCTCGTCTGTCTCGGCAATCCGCCCTATGGTCGACACGAAGCTGCCACTGAAGATAATAAGGCTGTCACCGGCGGCTGGGTCCGTTACGGAGATGAAAAGTATAAGGTTGCTCCCATCCTTGAGGACTTCCTGAAACCAGCGCGTGATGCCGGTTATGGTGTCCATCTCAAGAACCTGTACAACCTCTACGTTTATTTTATCCGCTGGGCCTTATGGAAGGTGTTTGAGCACAAAACCGCTACAGGCCCCGGCATTCTGTCCTTCATCACGGCATCGTCATATCTTGATGGCGACGCCTTCGTGGGCGTGCGTGAGCACATGCGCCGAACCTGCGATCACATTGACATCATAGATCTGGGCGGAGAAGGGCGCGGAACGCGCAAGGACGAGAATGTCTTTGCCATTCAGACGCCTGTTGCCATCTTTATAGCCTGGCGAAAAGCGAAGCCGAATCCTGATTCTCCCGCGACTGTTCGCTATACACGAATAGAAGGGACACGAGAGGAGAAACTTGCAGCGCTTGATTCTATCAAGTCAGAACATGATTTGAAATGGGTTTCCGCGCCAAGCGATTGGCAAGCTTCGTTCCGACCTCCAGCAAAAGGGGAATTCACTAACTGGCCGAACATAATTGACTTGTTTCCATGGCAGCATAGCGGCATCGAATGCAAACGGACGTGGCCTATTGAATGTGATAAAGAAGTTTTGATAAGGCGTTGGAAGGTCTTGTTAAATTCTTCAGATCGTGCTACCTCAATGAAGGAAAGTGGCGACAGAACAATCTCACTAAGACAGATAGATTTGTTTGATAACACCAAAATTCTTCCTGCGATCAAGAACCTTCCAAATGATCAGAAGGCACACAAAATAGTAGCTATATCTTTTCGCTCTTTTGATAATCAGTATTTACTATCTGATAATCGCCTGATTTCACGACCTCGCCCTAATTTATGGCTTTCATTTAGTGGCGGTCAGTTTCACTTTACAAGCTTGTTTAATCATCCACTTGGCAGAGGACCAGCCATTACAGTTTGCGTCAATATTCCTGACAGGCACCATTTTCGCGGCTCTTATGGTGGAAAGGATATTTTCCCTCTCTACCGTGATAAGACACGCACTCAACCAAACATCTTGCCGGATTTGCTGAATATTCTTGCTGGATCTTACGGACGAGCTGTAATGCCGGAGGACTTTGCGGGCTACGTCTATGGGATTCTGGCGCAACCGGAGTATACAAAACGGTTTGCCGATGAACTGGCAAACAAGGAAGTGCGCGTCCCCCTGACCAAGGATAAGCGGCTCTTCACAGAGGTATCGGAATTCGGCAAGGAATTGATCTGGCTGCACACCTACGGAGAACGCCTGCACGACGCCGACCACCCAACAGGCAAAATTCCCAAGGGGAAGGCACAGTGCACAAAAGCCGTATCCGACCAGGAAAGCGATTATCCGAATGAATTTCATTATGAGGAGAACAGCCAAGAGCTTCATGTCGGGGACGGAGTCTTCGCCCCGGTTTCTCATGTGGTTTGGGAGTTTGAAGTATCAGGCCTGAAGGTTGTGCAGTCATGGCTTGGGTATCGCATGAGGGACCGCAGCGGCAAAAAGTCTTCACCGCTCGATGATATCCGGCCCCGCGTCTGGACCCGTGAGTTTACCAGGGAGCTTCTTGAGCTCCTCTGGGTATTGGAGCGGACCACTGAAGGATATGCAAAGCAGAAACAGCTTCTTGAAGCTGTCCTTGACAGTGATCTATTCACAGCAGCGGAACTGCCCGCTGTTCCTGACGAAGCCCGCAAAGCGCCAAAGGTTCCGCGAGGACATGCAGGGCAGCAGCGGCTACTCCTGGATGAAGAATGAAGGCAGAGGCACAATGAGCAAGAATCTTACCCCACGAGAAGGCGATATCATTTTCTACACCACGCCTGACGGCGCTGTGCATATAGATGTCTTTTTTCAGGATGAAACCTTCTGGCTCAGCCAAAAGAGAATGGCCGAATTGTTCGGCGTCGAGGTTCATACCATCAACTACCACCTAAAAGAAATATTTAATTCCAAAGAGTTGGAAGAAAAGACAACTATTCGAAAAATTCGAATAGTTCAAAAGGAAGGCACCCGGAATGTAACCCGCGATGTGGATTTCTATAATCTTGACGCGATTATAGCCGTCGGCTACCGGGTGAACAGTTATCAGGCAACCCGGTTCCGCATCTGGGCTACCACAACTTTGCGTGAATTCATCACCAAGGGTTTCGTGCTGGATGATGAGCGTTTAAAGCAGGGCAGGCGCTTCGGCAAGGATTACTTTGATGAACTGCTCGAACGCATCCGCGAGATACGGGCGTCTGAAAGACGGTTCTACCAAAAGATCACCGACATCTATGCCCAGTGCAGCATTGACTACGACTCCAGGGCGGATATAACGCTCACCTTCTATAGGACCGTCCAGAACAAGTTGCACTGGGCCATAACAGGCAAGACAGCGCCTGAAATAATATCAAGCAGGGCCGATTCCCAAAAGCCCTACATGGGATTGCAGACCTGGAAGAATGCGCCGGAGGGAAAAATTCTGAAGTCTGATGTCAGCATTGCCAAGAACTACCTTGCAGAAAAAGAGATCAAGGCATTGGAACGGATTGTATCCATGTATCTGGACTACGCGGAAAATCAGGCTGCGAGGCAGATTCCCATGAAAATGGGGGACTGGATAGATAAGCTGGATGCCTTCCTGAAGTTCAATGAATACGAAATTTTGAAGGATGCGGGGAAGGTATCGCACGAGGTGGCTGTAAAGCTCGCCGAAAAAGAATTTGCAAAGTTCAGGGTACTACAGGACGAGACCTTTGAATCTGATTTTGACAGGGAACTGAAGAGGCTGAAGAATAAGGAATGAGTGAGGGCGCGAGCGCCCTCTTGTTTCTATCTCAACCCCACCACAGTCACCCCTGCCCCGCCCTCCTGGCGTTCGCCTGAGCGGAAGTCTTTTACCAAGGGGTGGCCTTTGAGGTATTCCTTTATGCCTCGGGAGAGCGCGCCTGTGCCTATACCGTGGATTATGACCACCTCTGCAACACCGGCTAACGAGGCGTGGTTGAGGAAGGGCTCTATCTCCATGATCGCCTCATCAACCCTCTTGCCCAACAGGTTTATGCGGGACTGGGTCGTCTCCTCCTCCCTCTCTATCCTCACCTGGGGCTCCGGCTCTTTTTTCAGCCCCTTTGCAGGGCCTACCTCTGTGACGGGGAGCTCAACCTCCTTATTCCCGGATCTCACCCGCAGCCGCTTCTCCTTTCTGTTCACCTTCAGGACTTGGGCGTTGGAGTCCATTGACCGGACAAAGACCTGATCGCCTTCCTTTACCTCGTCAATGGAGATCCCCTTGAGCCTGGGCTCGTACTCCGCCCTCTTCTCAGTCACCTCTTTGAGGACCGCCTCTGTCTCCTTCAGGATCTCCTTGCCCTTTTCTTTGCCCTTCTCCTTCATCTCGTGGAGGAGGGAGTTCATCATCCGCCTGGTGAGGGTAACGATGTCTGAGGCCTCTTTGTATGCCTTTGCCAGGGACTCCTTCTGCCTCGTCTCCACCTCTGACGACCGCTCCTTCAGGAGCCGCTCCCGCTCCTCCAGCTCGCGCTGCCGCCTGTCTATATCCCTGGTGGCATCCTCATAGAATCTTCTCTTCTCGTGGAGCTCTGTGATGAGGGCCTCCATGTCCACTTTCTTGGTGCCCAGGATCTCGCGGGCCGAGGCGACGATATGGGCAGGGAGTCCGTACCGGTGGGCGGTCTCGAGGGCATAGGACCTGCCGATCTCCCCAACCCTCAGTCGGTAGAGGGGGATCAGCTTTTCCTCGTCGAATTCCATGGAGGCGTTTACCATTCCCTCTGTGGTGTGGACATACCCCTTGATATCCATAAGATGGGTGGTGGCAAAGACCAAGGCGCGGCTCTCCCTCAGATCCTTCAGCACCGCGCAGGCAATGGCTGCGCCCTCCTCGGGGTCTGTGCCTGTGCCCAGCTCGTCCATGAGGATGAGGGTCCGCCTGTCCGCCTGATCCACAATGGAGGAGATATTTGAGACATGGGCCGAAAAAGTTGAAAGGCTGTCCTCGATGGACTGCTTGTCCCCTATGTCCACCAGAAGGTGATGGATGAGAGGGATAGTGGATGAGGAGTCAGCCGGGATAGGCATACCCGAGAGGGCCATTGTCACGAGAAGGCCTATGGATTTGATTGCAATGGTCTTTCCGCCTGCGTTGGCCCCTGTGATCACCATCACTGTCTTGTCCACGCCCAGCCTCACATCAAGGGGGACAACCGCCCTCCCCTCATAGGACTGAAGGAGCAGGGGGTGACGCGCCCCCACGAGGTTTATCCGGCCTTCTTCGTTGATCTCCGGGATCTCCATCCTGAGGCTGTCGCTGAACCGGGCGATGCTCAGGAGGAGATCGAGGTAGACCACAGCATGAAAGTCCGTCTCTATGCTGTCGGCCTCAAACCTGATCCTGGCGCTCAGATCCCTGAGTATGCGGAGCTCCTCAGCCTTCTCCTCTGCCATAAGCCCGTCTCTCTCATTGGCGAGACTGATGATCGCCAGGGGCTCCACAAAGGCGGTCTCCCCTGACTTGGAGACATCATGGACAACGCCGGGCACCTGCCCCTTCGAGTCCATCCTCACCGGGATGACCCACCTGCCGGATCTCTGGGTGATGAAGTCGGACTGGAGGAAGAGGGATACGCGGGAGTCATGGATCATCTCCTCAAGCCTCTTTCTCACCCTCCTCTCCAGGGCCTTTATCCTGGTCCTTATCTCGTAGAGGGCCGGGGAGGCAGTGTCGAGGATGTTCCCCTCACTGTCCACGGATTTCCTGAGGGCCTTGAGTATACCGGGATGGTCCCGCATGGTGTCGGCGATCTCCTTCAGGAGAGCAAGGGACTCATCCGCCATGATCTGGGCAAAGACATCGGTTGAGCAGTCAAGGAACTCCCGGATCCGGGCCAACTCCACGGGGTCGAGGACAGAGCCCTCGGGACGCGCCTTCTGGATCATGAGCAGGATATCGGGGAAGGATGCGATAGAGAGGGGATGCCCATCCTGGGACATCCTCCTGACCTCCTCCACCTCCCCCAGCCTCCTGAGGATGGCGTCTCTTCTGAGGAGCGGGGTCAGGGCGAGGACAGCCTCGCGCGAGGCGTCGCTGTGGGTCAGTCCGGCGACAAGGGAAAGGAGCTTGGGAAACTCTAAGGCCGCAAGGGAATCTGCTGTAATCATGCCTGTATTATACCGGATCAGGCTGCCGGGTAGCCTCCGTTTTGTTCCCCGTGGAACAAATCATTATTCAGGTTTACTTCCGGATACAGCAGGCTCAGAGAATTGTCCATTGCTGGGGGAGGAAGATCCTCTCGAAGGTAATGAGGGCGAAACTGTCGGTCATCCCGGCGATAAAGTCACAGACCGCCCTGTGCCTGTTCATGGGCTTTTCAGGAGCGATCTCATGGGAGACGAGATCGACATGCTCCAGATAATAACCGTAGAGGACCTTCAGGACACCCGAGGCCTTTGTCAGCTCCCGGCTGATCTCTTCACTCTCATAGACCCTCTCGAAAAGAAAGTCCCGCAATAGGTAAAGGGCAGCCGAAACCTCTTCGCTCATGGCAATGTGGTCATAATCCACAGACAGGGTTGTCATGATGAGGTCCTTCACCAGGGTGTCGATCCTCCGGGAGTACCCTGTCCCCAGAACCTTCGTCACCCCAGCAGGGAGCTCGGTTAAGGTCATGACTCCGGCCCTCACCGCATCATCCAGATCGTGGTTCACATAGGCGATGACGTCGGACATCCTCACCACTTCACCCTCCAGGGTCAGGGGCCTTTCCTTCGGATCCAGGCAGATGATCTGTCCCTTCCCTTTGGAGTGCTTGAGTATGCCGTCTCTCACCTCCCGGCTGAGATTGAGTCCCTGACCATCCCTCTCAAGGAAATCCACTACCCTGAGGCTCTGCCTGTAATGGTCAAAGCCGCCGGGATGAAGCTCCCGCAGGGTCCTTTCCCCGGCATGACCGAAAGGCGTGTGTCCCAGGTCGTGACCCAGGGCAATCGCCTCGGTAAGGTCGTCATTCAGCCGCAAGGCCCGGGAGATGGTCCTGGCTATCTGGGAGACCTCAAGGACATGAGTAAGCCTTGTCCTGTAGTGGTCTCCCCTGGGGGCAAGAAAAACCTGGGTCTTGTGCTTCAAACGCCTGAAGGCCTTGCAGTGGATGATCCTGTCCCTGTCGCGCTGGAAGCAGGTCCTCACCTCATCCGGCTCCTCCTGCCTCGCCCTCCCTTTGCTCCGGGAGCTGAGACATGCACGGGGGTGAAGGACCTTCTCCTCGATCTCCTCTGTTTGCCGGCGTATGGTCGTGGACTGGATCATTTCTTCAAGTATATCAGATAGGATTGCAACAGGCGGAGAAAGATCAGGCACAGGAAAACAGAAAGGGGCCAGCCCCTGGCAGCAGGGACAGGCCCCTTTGCGGGTAAAGCCCTTTCAGCTGGGCTCTATTTGCTCTCCTTGATGAGTCTGTCCATATTAACGCCCAACTTTTGTCCAGCCGTCACGAGCTTCTCCATCCCCTGCCTGTAGTCGTTGCTGAAACCCTCGATGTTCTTCTTGATCGCTTCGTCCGTTTCCTTTGCGGTGGCGGGATCCTTGGCAAAGGCAAGGAAGTTCGTCATGATGCTGATCTTGTTCAGATAGGCATCAGTAAGCAGTTGTTTTGCGTCCTGCAGCTCCTTCTCCACCTTGTCGTCCTTCAGATCAGGGACCTTCAGGGTTTCCACGGCTGCCAGGTCCTTGCTGAGGTTGCCCTGTTCATTCTTCGCTATCTTCACCGCCTCCACCCACTGCTTACTGCTCATGGCGTCACTGAAGGGCTTGAAGGAGGTATCAACGACCTTCATTTTGCCGATAATCTCTTTGTAAAAGTCCTTGTAGGCTCCCTTGTCTCCGCCTATCTCTGTCCGGGAAACCACTAAAAATGCAATAATGACAAAAACCACCGCAGCTACAAGACCGATTGCAACATTCCGTGAAGACATAGCCATTTACGCCCCCTTTTGATTTGAAAAATCCTGCCCATGATCAGACTCCACCCCTGTGGCGTGATATTTTACACTATATTCACAACCTGTGGATAACTCACTTTTCTTGTATCGCAGTTTGGAGGGGCAGGCGCGAGCAGCTTGGCTCGGTTTTCGTTGCTGGTGTTAGCGAAAGGTCGCGTCCACAGCCGCAATTGTTTGAGCCCGAAGGGCGAGTTTTGCGACTGTAGCGGAAAGAGCTTACTCCGGCAGAAAAGCGAGCTCCCAATCGAATGCCTGCCCTCCCAACTGCCGTCCCGGGATTACAGGATCTCATCCTCAGGGGTCACACAGACCGCTCCTCTTTTCATCATCTCCTCAACCGCCTTCTCACTGTCATCAGGACGAAGATTCACCCCTTTTACCCCTTCCATGAGGAGGAAGGCCTGATACCCCAGGTTCAGAGCGCCCAGAACGGTGTGCTTCACGCAGTAGTCAGTGGCTATTCCTCCCACAAAGACCCGACTGACTCCCCTCTCCCTGAGGAGATCATGGAGCACCGTACCCTGAAAGGCTGAATAGGAATCAAAATCAGGGGAACCGCCAGAGGAGATAACAAACTTGTTGTCCTCAGGGATGTACAGGCCGGGATGGAATTCAGCCCCCTTTGTACCCTGAACGCAGTGGGAAGGCCAGACACCGCCGTAGCCCTTGAAGGAGATATGATGAAGGGTGTGCCAGTCCCGCGTGAAATAAACAGGATTTCCCCTTTCGGCAAAGAGCCTGATATACCTGTTCAGCGGCTCGATGACCTGATCCCCCTCTGAGACAGC
>JBAZFD010000075.1:0-8118 GCA_041653575.1 Thermodesulfovibrionales bacterium | reverse complement strand
TTGTCCATACCGGCGACTTCAAGCTCGATCCCACCCCCGTGGACGGCGAGCTCATGGACTTCCACAAGTTTTCGGAGTACGGGGAGAGGGGGACCCTCCTCCTGCTCTCCGACAGCACCAATGCGGTGAAGGGGGGATTCACGTTCTCGGAAAAAGAGGTCCGGAGGGGGTTTGAGGATGTTTTTGCCAAGACGAAGGGGAGGATCATCATCGCCACCTTCGCCTCGAACATCCACAGGATACAGCAGGCGATAGACGTGGCCATCCAGTTCAACAGGAAAGTGGTGATGTGCGGCAGGAGCGTGGTGAACAATTCCCAGATAGCCCTTGACCTCGGCTACCTCACCATGCCCACAGGCACCTGGGTAAGGCTGGAAAATCTCAAAAACTACCCTGACGAGGAGGTCGTGATCATCACCACCGGGAGTCAGGGAGAGCCCATGAGCGTCCTCTCCCGGATAGCAACGGGCGAGCACAAGCACATAAAGATCAAGGACGGCGACACCGTCGTCATTTCGGCAAAGGCGATCCCCGGCAATGAGAAATCCATCGGGAGGATCATCAACCACCTTATGCGGAGGGGCGCTGATGTGATCCACGACAAGGTCTCCGAGATCCATGTCTCGGGCCACGCCTCCAAGGAGGAGCTGAAGCTGATGATGAACCTCGTGAAGCCCAGGTATTTCATGCCCATGCACGGCGAATACCGGCAGCTGAAGCACCACGCCCGCCTGGCGGAGAAGTCCGGCATCCCCCTGGAGAACATCTTCATCCTCGAGGACGGAGAGGTCCTGGAGGTCAACGAAGACGGCGCTGCGAAGAACGGGAGGGTGAGCTCAGGCAGGGTCTTCATCGACGGCAAGGGGATGGGCGGAGTGGAGGACATCGTGCTCAGGGACAGGAAGCGGCTGGCCCATGACGGCATTGTTATCGTCCTCGTGGGCATAGACAGGATGTCCAAGAAGGTCGTCTCAGGGCCCGACATCATCTCCAGGGGATTCGTCTTCGAGGACGCCTCACCTGAGGTGATCAACGAGGTGCGGGAGCTCATGACCAACACCCTCATGGGGCTTGAGGATGATGTGCTCACGGACATCACGGTGCTGAAGGCGAAGCTGAGGTCCACCCTGAAGAAGTACCTGAGGAACACCATGGACAGAAAGCCCATGATCATGCCGGTTATCGTGGAGGTATAGTGACAGGTCCCGAGATTCTGCAGGCAGTTGTTCTGGGCGTTGTGCAGGGGATTACGGAATTTTTCCCGGTAAGCAGCACAGCCCACCTTATCCTCTTCCCCTGGTTCTTCGGCTGGGAAGGGGAGGTGAACAGCCTTACTTTTGATGTGGCCCTTCACGGAGGGACACTGATGGCCCTCCTGGTCTTCTTCTACAAGGACTGGCTGAACCTGATCCTGAAAGACAGGAGGATGCTCCTCTTTCTTGTTCTTGCGACGATCCCGGCTGGCCTTGCAGGAGTCCTGCTCAACGATCTCGTGGAGAGCACCCTGAGAAGCCCCCTTATCATTGTTTTCACCCTTATCGGCGTAGGTATCCTCATGCTGGTTGCTGAACGGTACGCTGCCCAGAGGAGAGGAAAGCCAATGGACGCCATCTCCCTCCCTGACGCCCTTTTCATCGGGGTGGCCCAGGCGGTTGCCCTGATTCCGGGGGTCTCCCGTTCAGGAATGACCATCACGGCAGGGCTCTTCCGTGATGTCACCAGGGAGTCGGCTGCGCGGTTTTCCTTTCTCCTCTCAGCGCCGGTGATCGGCGGGGCCTTTCTCCTGGAGGGGAGGAAGATCCTTGCCTCTTCTGAGTCCAATGGTATGGGCCTCTTTGCCATCGGGTTCATCGCCTCTTTTGTCTCAGGCCTCCTGGCTATCAAGTTCCTTCTCAGCTTCCTGAAGAAATACCCCCTTAATGCCTTTGTCTATTACCGGTTCCTCCTGGCCGGTGTCATTGCTCTCTTCTTTCTGAGGGTCAGATAGGGGGATGAGCCGTATCAGGGAGATCAAGGGGGTCCTCTCCATACTGGGAGGGCTCTATACCGGGCTCTCTCTGGCCACGCACCATGAATGGGACAGGTCTTTTTTTACCTTTTCCACAGCCGGTGTCAAGAACGCCGGGGGGGTTGCCGGCGCATACCTTTCCGACTTCATCCTCACCTTTCTGGGCATAGCGGGGTTCCTCATCCCCCTCTTCTTCTGTGTCTCCGGCGCGAGGAGGCTCATGAACAGGGAGAGCCGCCTGACCCATCCGGCGGGCGTTGCCCTCCTTACCATTTCCATTTCTCTTCTTTCCCAGCTGACTGCCGACACCCTCTCCCTGGGCAGGGAGCCGGGCGGAGCTGTGGGTGGGGCGCTTTCCGGGCTCCTTACCGGGCTCCTTTCCCCTTTGGGCGCTGTAATCGTCTGCGTTGCCCTCATTCTTGTTTCCGCCATCCTCCTGAGCCCTGTCCCCCTGTCGTCTTTCATCAGGCTGAAGGGGGCGGAGAGAGGGGAGGGCAAGTCGAAATGGGAGAGACCGCCGGTGAGGCCAGGGGATAAAGAGCCTGAAAAGCCTGACAGGAGGGATCTGGTCATTGCCGGGAACCCTGCGCCTGCCCCCCTTGCGGTGAAGAACCAGGCTGCCGGAAAGGCGGTTGAGCAGGAGGGCCTGCCGGCGGCCAGGGAGAAGGGCGAGGGTTACATCCTCCCCTCCCTTTCATTCCTCAAGGATGGAGAAGGGGCAGAGGGACCGAAAAAGGATGAGCTGAACACCGCTGCTGCGAACCTTGAAAAAAAGCTGACAGACTTCGGGGTGAGCGGACGGATCAGGACAGCCCATCCCGGCCCGGTGGTGACCATGTTCGAGTTCGAGCCCGCAGCAGGGGTGAAGATAAACAGGATCGTCTCACTGGCAGATGACCTTGCCCTGGCGCTCAGGGCGCCGAGCATCAGGGTCTATCCCATTGCGGGAAAGGCCACCATAGGCCTTGAGGTGCCGAACAGGAACAGGGCTTCTGTCTCTTTCAAGGATGTGATCGGTTCCGACCCCTTCAGCAAGGGGGCCTCTCTCCTTTCCCTCGCCCTGGGAAAGGATATCTTCGGCAACCCCGTTGTGACCGACCTCGCCAGGATGCCACACCTCCTTGTGGCAGGGGCAACCGGTTCGGGCAAGAGTGTCTCCATCAATGCCATGATCATGAGTTTCCTCTACAAGGCAACGCCTGATGAGCTGAAGATGCTCATGATTGACCCCAAGCTCCTTGAGCTTTCAGCCTATAATGATATCCCCCATCTCATCTCCCCGGTGATCACCAATCCCAAGGAGGCCTCCGAGGGACTGAAAAAGATGGTCTATGAGATGGAGAGGCGGTACAGGCTCCTGGCCGAGAAAGGGGCGAGGAACATAGAGAGCTTCAACAGCCTCGTCTCCCCTTCAGAGAGGCTCCCCTTCATCGTTGTCATTATCGATGAGCTGGCTGACCTCATGTTTACCGCACCCAGCGACGTGGAAGGCGCCATTGCCCGGCTTGCCCAGATGGCGAGGGCCTCAGGCATCCATCTCATCCTGGCCACGCAGAGGCCGTCGGTGGATGTCATCACCGGGCTCATCAAGGCGAACTTCCCTGCCAGGATATCCTTTCAGGTCACCTCCCGGATAGACTCCAGGACGATCCTCGACAGCCAGGGGGCTGAACAGCTTTTGGGCAGGGGCGACATGCTCTTCATGGTCCCCGGCTCGAAGATGACCAGGATACACGGCGCTTACGTGAGCGATCAGGAGGTTGCAACAGTGACGGAGTTTGTGAGGTCCCAGGGGAGGCCTGACTACACCGCCTTCGAGAACATCGTCATTGCCGACGACAAGTCAGGCGGCGATGAGGCCGAGGGAGGAGAGCGGGATGATATGTACCAGAGGGTGATAGAATTCGGGGAGTCAGCCGGAGAGGTCTCCATTTCTTCCATCCAGAGGAGATTCAAGATAGGGTACAACAGGGCTGCGAGGATGATGGATCTCCTTGCAGAGGACGGATACGTAGGCCCCCCCAGAGGGGCGGGAAAACCCAGGGATTTCATAGGGAGGAGGATATAATGGATAGAGGACAGAATTCAGAATTCAGGAGCCAGGAGTCAGAATGTAGTATTCAAAAACAGAAAGATAGGAACTGGAAAGGTCTGTATAGGGTTTTGTTACTATTCTGGATTCTGACTTCTGTATTCTGTATTCTGACCTCCCCCTCCTTTGCCTCTCAGGCGGATGATGAGGTCAGCAGGATACAGAAGGCCTATGAGGGGATTAAGGACGTCTCCGGCGGGTTTACCCAGAAGAGCTACATAAAAGACCTCAGGAGGACCGACAACTATAAGGGTGAGTTTGCCATAAAGCCTCCTATGATGAAATGGGACTATAAAGGGGAGCGGCCCCAGGCGGTTTACATCACAGGAGAGGATATCGTTATCTATCAGAAGAAGGAAGGGCAGGCCTTCAAGGGGAAGTTCGACAGGGCGATCTACGGCCAGTCTCCCCTCGCCCTCCTGGGCGGCATGGGCAAGATCAGCTCTGAGTTCAATGTCTCCATGAAAGAGGCGAGGCTTGTCCTCAAGCCAAAGAAGTCCATGGGCAACGTCACCCGGATCGAGATAATCCCCTCTTCAGCGGGAGAGTTCCCCATTGCTGCGCTCACCATCATAGACAGCCTTTCCAACAGGATCGATATCCAGCTCAGGGATGTGAAGGTGAACACAGGGATAGCGGAGAGGTCCTTCCGGTTTTCCCCGCCCCCAGGGGTAACGGTGATAGAACAGTAGGGAACGAGCCCCTCCTTCTTTCCCCATAAAAAAGATGGTTCCCCGTTGCAGACCCAGCTGTTCAATGATATCCTTAATCTGTGATGAGAGATATTGACAGGATACTCAAGGCCTGCGTTGACCGGGGTGCGTCGGATATTCACCTGACGGTGAACAAGCCCCCTGTGCTGAGGATAGATGGCTGCCTTGTCTCCCTTGATGAGCCTTCCCTCACCAGGGCTGACACCGAGGCCATCATGAAATCCATCACCAGCGAAGAGAAGCAGCACAGGCTTGCCGAAAAGGGAGGGGCGGAATTCGGGCTTGATTTCACTGAAACTGCCCGGTTCCGTGTCTCGGTGTATAAGCAGAAGGGCACTGTGGGGCTGGCGTTGAGACTTATCCCCTCTCGGATCCTGTCTCTCGATGAGATCGGTTTGCCTCAGGGGGTAAAAGAGCTGCTCTACAAGCAGAGAGGTCTCATCCTGGTGACAGGCCCCACAGGCTGCGGCAAGACCACCACCCTGGCTGCCATGGTGGATTTCATCAACACTAACCGCGACTGCCATATTATCACCATTGAGGACCCCATAGAGTACTGCCATGAGCACAAGAAGAGCATCGTCACCCAGCGTGAGATAGGGGCCGACGTGCCGGACTTCAGCGACGCCATTGTGAGGTCACTCAGGCAGGACCCTGACGTGATCTTCGTCGGTGAAATGAGGGATCTTGCCACGATTGAGGCGGCTGTCAGGGCAGCTGAGACAGGGCATCTGGTCCTCTCCACCCTGCACACGGTATGCGCCACAAACACCGTGGACAGGATCATTGATGTCTTCCCGCCTCATCAGCAGGACCAGATCAGAATCCAGCTGGCAAGCTCCCTGCTCGCCATTATAGCCCAGAGGCTCCTGCCCAGGGCAACAGGAAAGGGCAGGATTGCGGTCTTTGAGTTCATGATTTCCACCCCTTCAATCCAGAGCTATATCCGTGATAAAAAGACCTTCAGGATCATCTCCGACATTCAGACAGGCGGTGAAAAGCACGGCATGAAGACCTTCGATACTGCCCTTGCAGAGATGTACCACAATGGAGCAATAACCTTTGATACCGTCATGAGCAACGCCTTTGATCCCCCCCAGCTGCGGATGAAGATCCTGGAGGATTCCGGCGCAAAGTAGCCGCAGAATCCTCGGGGTAAATGCCTTAAACGGCATGCCCTGCGTCTTTCCTCATCTCCTTGAAGGCATTGATCAGCCCGTTCGTGGATGAGTCGTGAGAGCTGACCGGGGTCTGGTCTTTCAGCTCGGGGAGTATCCTTCCGGCAAGCTGCTTGCCGAGCTCAACTCCCCACTGGTCGAAGCTGAAGATGTTCCAGATCAGGCCCTGGGTGAATATCTTGTGCTCGTACATGGCTATGAGCGCTCCCAGGGTTTCCGGTGTGATCATCTTCATCATGATTGAGTTTGTCGGCCTGTTCCCGCTGAAGGCCTTAAAGGGGGTGAGCCGTCTGATCTCCTTTTCGGCGCAGCCCGAGTCTCTGAGCTCAGTCTCCGCCTCCTCTGCTGTCTTGCCCCTCATGAGCGCCTCTGTCTGGGCGAAGAAGTTGGCGAGGAGCTTTTCGTGGTGATCGCCGATGGGGTTGTGGCTTATAGCAGGGGCGATGAAGTCGCAGGGCACGAGCTTCGTCCCCTGGTGGATGAGCTGGTAGAAGGCGTGCTGCCCGTTTGTCCCCGGCTCCCCCCAGATGACAGGCCCTGTCTGGTACTGCACAGGCAGGCCTGTTCTGTCCACCGATTTGCCGTTGCTCTCCATGTCTCCCTGCTGGAAGTAGGCAGGGAACCGGTGAAGGTACTGGTCATAGGGGAGTATGGCGTGGCTCTCAGCGCCGAAGAAGTTGTTGTACCATATCCCGAGGAGCCCGAGGATCACCGGGATGTTTCTCTCAAAGGGCTCCTTCCTGAAATGCTGGTCCATGGCATGAGCGCCCTCAAGCAGGCCGGTGAAATTATCAAACCCTATGGTGCAGGCGATGGAGAGACCTATGGAGGACCAGAGGGAGTACCTGCCGCCGACCCAGTCCCAGAAACGGAACATGTTCTCAGGGTCTATCCCGAACCGCATCACCTCTCTCTCATTGGTGGAGACAGCCACGAAATGCCGCTTGATCTGCTTTTCATCTCCTGCTGCCTCCAGGAACCAGTTCCGGGCGGTATGGGCGTTCGTCATGGTCTCCTGGGTGGTGAAGGTTTTTGAGGCGATAATAAAGAGGGTGGTCTCAGGGGAGACCTTTTTCAGCGTTTCAGCCATATGTGTGCCGTCGATGTTGGAGACAAAGTGGGCGGTGATGTGGGGCCGCCAGTAGGGCCGTAAGGCCTCTGTCACCATGACAGGCCCGAGGTCTGAGCCTCCTATCCCGATGTTCACGATGTCGGTTATCGCCTCGCCGGTGTACCCCTTCCATTCCCCTGCGATCAGCTTTTCCGAGAAGGCCTGCACCTGGCCCAGAACCGAGTTCACCTCAGGCATGACATCCCTGCCGTCCACAACAATGGGATTGTCTGATCTGTTCCTGAGCGCCACATGGAGGACCGCCCGGTCCTCAGTCTCGTTTATCCGCTTCCCGGTGAACATCTGCTCTATTCCCTCACGCAGCCTGCAGTCCTCAGCCAGCTCCCTGAGGAGGGCCATGGTCTCTTCTGTCACGATGTTCTTTGAGTAGTCAAGGAGGATATCAGAGAACCTGAGGGAAAAGCGCGAGAACCTTCCGGGGTCTGCCCTGAACATATCGGCCATCTGCGCATTCCTCATGGTGTTGTAATGCTGCTCAAGTCTCTTCCATGCCTCTGTCTGGGTGGGGTTTGTCCGTGCGAGCATTGATTCCTCCTCCTGGAGAATTTATGAAGACAGCGCAGCCCCGCCTGATCCGGCAGGGCTGAAAATTAAGTGTATACCAGAAAATGCGGTATGTCTACGGAAGGCTGAAGGCAGATCAGGGAATGTTTTACTTGCCGGGATGACAGGCAAGGCAGAGGTCGGGAGAGTCGATGCGGAGCCTGCTCGGGGCCCCGGCCCCTACTTTTGCAGGCGCGCTCACCAGGATCTCCTTCTGGTGCGGGTTGTGGCAGGTGGAGCAGGTGATCCTCTCCCTGGGCACCATGGGCAGGAGCAGATTCTTCTGCTCCTCAAACCGCTTCACCTCCTGCATCATAGGCCTGGAAAGGTTCAGCAGGAAATGCTGTTTGAAGAACTCTCCGGGCATGGGAGGGTGGCACCGCCAGCAGAGAAAGGCCACATCAGCCCTGAATTTGACATCCGTTGTCCTGTCTGTCTCGGGATCAGGCATT
>JBAZFD010000074.1:0-8134 GCA_041653575.1 Thermodesulfovibrionales bacterium | reverse complement strand
GCGGTGGTCGGCTGGATGTAAAGCATATTTGAAGCCAGCAGCATTTCCCCCCACTGCCATCCCCCGGCATAGAGGACGGAAAAGAACCCGAATAGAGCAGCCACTGCCTCCAGGGGGCCGAGAAAGAGATATGCCCTTCCCAGGAGCCTGAAGTTCAGGAGCCTCTCAGAGGGATCCCTGGGCGGCTGTTTCATCAGCCCTTCCGTAGGCTTCTCAGCACCGAGGGCGAGGGCGGGAAGCATGTCCGTCCCCAGGTCCACCGCCAGTATCTGCATGATGGTGAGGGGGAGGGGTATCCTCAGGATGACACAGGCGAGATAAGGGACGATCTCCGGTATGTTCGAGGAGAAGATGTAGCTGATGAACTTCCTGATGTTCTCGTACACCGCCCGCCCCTCCTCAATGGCATTGACGATGGTGGCGAAGTTGTCATCGAGGAGGATCATGTCTGAGGCCTCCTTTGCCACATCAGTCCCTGAGATACCCATGGCGATGCCGATGTCCGCCTTCTTCAGGGCGGGGGCGTCGTTCACGCCGTCTCCTGTCACAGCAACCCGCTCACCCTCCTCCTGCAGGATGGAGACCACCCGCATCTTGTACTTGGGTGACATGCGCGCAAAGAGGACCTCCTTTTCCGAGAGGACCTGTCTCAGCTCCCTGTCTCCCATCCTGACGAACTCGTGCCCCTCAACAACCACGGGGGTTCCCTTCACGAGGCCTATCTCCCTGGCAATGGCGAGGGCCGTTCTGCTGCCGTCACCTGTTATCATGATCACCCTGATTCCCGCCTCCCGGCACCGCGCCAGCGCCTCGGGCACCTCCGGCCTGGGCGGGTCCTCGATCCCGATGAGTCCGGCAAAGGTCATCTCCTTCTCAATCTCCGTAGCGCTCTTCCCCCTCAGGGGATGAGCTGGTACGAGGGATTCAGTCGTTGCCGCATCCCTGTGCGCGAAGGCGAGGACCCTGAGCCCCCTGTCCATGAGGCTGTGGTACGCCTCCTCTATCTCCCGCTTCTGAGATTCAGTCAGGGCGGTTGCCTCCCCTTTTCTTGTGATGCCCGTGCAAAGGGGAAGGACAGATTCCAGCGCGCCCTTGGTTAAGAGGAAGGCCCTCCCCTCCAGCCTGGCGATCGTGCTCATCCTCTTTCTCTCTGAATCAAAGGGGATTTCATAGAGCCTCTCCGCTGCTATCTCGCCCAGGGCCTCACGCGCCGCCTTGAGAAGGGAGGTCTCGGTGGGGTCCCCCCGGTACTGGCCTTCTTCAAAGGCGGCATTGTTGCAGAGGAAGGCGATCCTCCAGAGGGCATTGAGAGACTCCTGGCTCCCGACTCCCGGCTCCCGGCTGTCGGGTGTCCATGCCTCCTTCACCTCCATCCTGTTCTGGGTGAGGGTCCCTGTCTTGTCGGTGCAGATCACCGTCACAGATCCCAGGGCCTCCACGGCAGGGAGGGTCTTGATCAGCGCCTTTCTCCGCGCCATCCTCTGGCTTCCCATGGCGAGGGAGAGGGTGACGGTGGGCAGGAGCCCCTCGGGCACATTAGCGATGATGATCCCCACGGCAAAGATGAAGTTCTCCCAGAAGGGCCTTCCGATAAAATAGCCGACACCGAAGAAAACGACGCCCATAGCCGTTGCGATAGCGGCTATGACGCGGGTGGCCCTGACGATCTCTTGCTGGAGGGGGCTCAGTCCTGACTCCACGCCGCTGGTGAGGTGGGCGATCCGTCCGAACTCGGTCCTCATGCCCGTGGAGAAGACAACGGCCCTTCCGGAGCCGCTCACCACCTCCGTTCCGGCGAAGGCGATGTTCCTGCTCTCCATGATATCCACCGCTTCCGGCTCATGGCCCAGGAAGACGGCGGCTGACT
Source organism: Thermodesulfovibrionales bacterium (assembly GCA_041653575.1). GTDB lineage: Bacteria > Nitrospirota > Thermodesulfovibrionia > Thermodesulfovibrionales > Dissulfurispiraceae > JBAZFD01. The sequence continues at coordinate 6,267 of JBAZFD010000074.1, read as the reverse complement.
CCCCGGTGAGGGGGGCGTTGTTTACCGTGAGATAGGTGGATTCCAGGATGCGGCTGTCTGCCGGGACCTTGTCTCCCTCGGAGAGGAGGATGATGTCGCCGGGAACCAGCTCCCTTGCCGGAATCTCCCTCACCCTTCCGCCCCGCATCACCTTCACATAAAAGGGGAGCATCATCCTCAGCTTCTCGATGGATTTTTCAGCCCTGTACTCCTGGATGAAGGTGAAGACTGCGTTGATGACGATGACCCCCACGATGGCAAAGCCGAGAGTGGCCATGCCCTCACCGGGATGGAGATACTCCGAGAGGAAGGCCAGCCCGGCGCCGACCCAGAGGAGAAGGGCGAGGAAGTGGGTGAACTGCCTGAGGAAATGAACGGTCAGGGATGCCTTCTTTGCCTCCCTGATCTCGTTCGGTCCGAACTCAAGGAATCTTTTTTTTACCTCCTCCTCTGAGAGCCCCTTTTCAGAGGTGACAAGGCTGCGAAGGGCATCTTTCCCTGAAAGGCTATTTATCTTCATGCCCCGGCCTCAGGATGATCAGGTCGCAGGGGGTTTCCCTCAGGACCGTCTCCACAGGACTGCCCCTGAGGATGGAGTTCAGCATACCCCTCTCGCTGGCCCCCATGATGATGAGGTCATGCCTCCTGGCAGCCGCCTCAATGGTGATCCCCTTCTCCGCCGGGACGGGGGCGAGCCTGCCCTCAGGTGGAATGCCCGCATCGGTGAGAAGGGAGATGAAATCCTTCATCCCCTGGGGGATTTTTTCCTCCCACTGCAATGGTGTGAGGTGAAGCTCGCCGTGGAAAAACTTAGTGAAAGGCTTTGCCGCGTGGAAGAGGAAGATCCCGGCATTAAAGGCCTCAGCCATCTTCGCCGTGAAATAGGCCCTCTCCATGAGATGGCGCACCCGCTCCTTCAGGGGGACAAGGATGGTGGAGGGTCTGATCCTTCCGGCGTGGACCACGCGCACCAGGGCCACAGAGCAGGGGAGACTGACCAGGAGGCTCCTGGCAACGGTTCCCTCGTAGAACCTCCTCGTGATGTCCTTCCTCCTCGTGGAGGCGAAGACCAGGTCTACCCCCTCCTGCCTCACAATCCGGCCTATCTCCCTCACCGGGTCTCCTGTCTTTGAGATGATCTCAACAGCGACACCCCTCTCTTCTGCGGCGAGAAATATCCTCTTCATAGCAGCCTCAGCGGCCGACAGATCCTCGCGGGAGATCCCCTTCGGCGCGATGAAGCAGGTATAGAGCCTGGCTCCGCAGGCCTCGGCCAGGCCGAGGGCGTACCGCGCGGTTATCTCCGAGTTCAGGTGCTCATTCACCGCAGAGAGGATCTTCCTGTACATGCCACAATCTTATCACGGGCGGCTCCGATTATTGCCTCAGGAAACCCTGAGCGGCATTTTCGGGAGAAACTTTACATTTTTGTCAGACCTTTTTTAAACTGAAGGGGATGAACCGCACCAGCAAGACCGTCGAAATATCAGCCCTCTATGAGATCAGCAAGCTCCTGGGCTCATCGCTCAACCTGCGGACAAACCTCAGGGGCGTCATGAGGGTCCTTTCCGAGTACCTGGACATGAAGCGGGGGACTGTGGCCTTGCGGCATGAAGGCGAGGTCTCCATCGTGGCGGCCCACGGCATGTCGGAGGAAGAGATCAGAAAGGGCAGGTACAAGATCGGCGAGGGGATCATCGGCCAAGTGGCGAAGCACGGCTCCCCTATCGTGATACCCAACATCGGGGAGGAGCCGCTCTTCCTGAACAAGACAGGCTCGCGCAAGACCATAAAAAAGGAAAACATCGCCTTTCTCTGTGTGCCCATAAAATTCAAAAACGAGATCCTCGGCGTCCTGAGCGTGGACCGGCTCTTTGAGTCAAAGGGGGTCTCCTTTGAGGAAGACCTGAGGCTCCTGAAGATCCTCTCCTCCCTCATAGCCCAGACCGTAAAGCTCCACAGGGAGATAGAAAGGGAAAGAGAGGCCTTCCTGGAGGAAAAGGAGAGCCTCAAACAACAGCTCAGGGGAAAGTACCGGGTGGAGAGCATTATCGGCCATTCCGACAGGATGCAGGAGGTCTTCGAGGCAATCCACAGGGTCGCGCCGTCAAAGGCTAATGTCCTCCTTTTAGGGGAAAGCGGCACCGGCAAGGAACTGGTGGCAAAGGCGATCCACTACATGAGCCCCCGCTCCAAGGGAGCCTTCATCAAATTCAACTGCGCCTCCATTCCCGAGGGGCTCCTTGAGTCAGAGCTCTTCGGTCACGAAAAGGGTTCTTTCACCGGCGCCATGGCCATGAGGAAGGGCAGGTTTGAGCAGGCCCACGGCGGCACCATATTCCTGGACGAGATCGGCGACCTCCCCATCACCCTTCAGCCGAAGATCCTGAGGGTTCTTCAGGAGAGGGAGTTCGAGAGGGTCGGCGGAGAGAAGACGATAAAGGTGGACGTGCGGCTCATCGCCGCCACCAGCAGAAACCTTGAGGAGCTGGTCTCCACAGGAAAATTCAGGGAAGACCTCTATTACAGGCTCAACGTGGTCCCCATTTACCTCCCTGCCCTTCGGGAGAGGAGGGAGGACATACCAGCCCTGGCAGAGTACTTCCTGGAAAAATACAACGAAGAGAACGGCAAGTCCGTCATCCTCCCCCCCAACACGCTGCACCTCCTCTCCCAGTACGAATGGCCGGGGAATGTGCGGGAACTGGAAAACACCGTGGAAAGGCTCGTGGTCATGGCCAGGGAAAAGACCGTCTCATCCGCCGACCTCCCCCTGAACATCAGGGAGCAGGCAGGCAGGGCCAGATACAGCTCAGCCATGAAGGACGCGCTCCCCACTGCCATTGAGGATATAGAAAAGGCCCGGATCATTGAGGCCCTCAGAAAGACCGGCTGGATCCAGGCAAAGGCAGCCAGGGTACTGGGGATCACGCCGCGCCAGATAGGATACAAGATGAAGAAATACAGCATCATGGAACCCCAGGGAGAAGGGTTCCTGTAGATCACTTCTTCCTGGTGAGATACCAGAGGGTGGCTGTCCCGGCAAGGGTGGCAGCTCCGGCCCCGACCCCGATCTGCCAGAGCCTCCTCCTGTTCATGATCCTCCTGTCCAGCATCTTCCTGTACCTCTCAGCCACCATCTCGCACCGCCTGGTGTCCTTTCTGCAGAAGCCGAAGATCTCCCTGAAGAGCTCTGTCCTCTCTTCGATCACGAACCTGAGGGCAGTCCAGTACCTGAGCTTTTCCATGCTCCTTTTCTGAGCCCTCAGATCCTTCTCCTTCCTGATGTTGCCGATGAAGGCGCTCAGAAGGGCGCTGTCTGCTCCCCTGTATATCGGCAGATCCGGGTCGTCAATCCGGTTGAGAATGGGCCACTGACACTGCTCCTCCAGCCTGAAGAGCTCCGAGAGGGAGCTCTTCCCCATGGACCGGAGGATCACCGATTTCCTGACTGACCGATAAAAGACCGTCAGATCCTTCTCCGGGAATCCTGTTCCCCGGAAGGTCCTGAGAAACTCCCTTAGGCTGATCATCTCTGGAAAACCTCCTGTAACCCCTGCTTCATAAGGCTATACGGCGGCAGGGGCTTTGAGAATAGTACGGGCTGATACTCTCATGATATCACGCTTCCATTCCTTGCAGCGCAACCTCCCTCCTCAGCAAGGCATCACAGGCCGCTGAGAACAGCAGAAGGCAGCAGCCTCCCCCCCCCTTCTTTGTAATATTCCTGTAACAAACGATGGTGTACTCTATACTTTAAACAAAAACCTGTACAGGAGGAGGAGAGATGAAAGTCATCATGAAGTCGCTTTTTGCCTTTGCTCTGCTCTTTTCATTCACCCTGCCGGCTGGAGCGTCGGAGGTAGTCATCGGCGCCGGGGCCACATTTCCCTATCCTGTCTATTCAGCATGGGCTTACGCCTACAACAAGGCCACGGGCGTACAGCTCAACTACCAGTCCATAGGTTCCGGTGGCGGGATCAGGCAGATCACGAGCAGAACCGTTGACTTCGGAGCCTCAGACAATCCCATGAAGCCCGAGGAACTGGCAAAGGCCAAACTCCTCCAGTTCCCCGCCGTCATGGGCGGTGTTGTCCCTGTGGTGAACATCCAGGGGATCAGGGAGGGACAGCTCAGGCTCGACGGCGACAGCCTCGGCATGATATTCCTCGGAAAGATAAAGTTCTGGGACGATGCGCGGATAAAGGCCATGAACCCCAGTCTGAGCCTCCCCCACGCAGAGATCACTGTTGTCCACAGGTCTGACGGATCAGGGACCACCGCCATATTCAGCAACTACCTGAGCGGCGCCAGCAAGGACTGGGAAAAGACAGTGGGCTTCGGCCCCTCGGTGAAGTGGCCCGCGGGCATCGGCGGAAAGGGCAACGAGGGTGTGGCAAACTACGTCCGGAGAACAGCGAACTCAATCGGATATGTCGAGTTCGCCTATGCAAAACAGAACAGGATGGCCTACACGGCCCTGAAGAACAAGGCAGGCAACTTTGTGGAGCCCAGCTTTGCCTCCTTTGAGAATGCCGCAGAGACCGGAGACTTCGACCCCAGAAAGGGGTTTTATCTCTGGCTCACCAACTCCCCCGGCAAGCAGGCATGGCCCATAGCCGCCGCCACCTATATCCTTCTGGCGCAGGACAGGAAGAGCTCCAGCATGAAGACGGTGAAGTTCTATGACTGGGCATTCACAAAGGGCGACGCCAAGGCAAAGGAGCTCGTCTACATTCCCCTGCCCCAATCCCTGAAGGAAAAGGTCAGGGCCTACTGGAAGGCGAACGGCATCTATTAAGATGCCTGGCATTTATTTGAAAACAAGGGGTCAGGCATGTAATATATATCTGACCCATGTGATGTGTTCATACCCGGAATTACAGCTCGGAGGCGATTTTGGCAACACAGAAAAAAGATCCCATTGATCTGGGCTTCTCCTTTCTCACAGGCGCAGCGGCCCTCCTGGTCCTCATATTCATCGGGGGACTCTTCGTCGTTCTCCTCTCAGAGTCCTCCCTGGCCATAGGAAAGTTCGGAATCATCAAGTTTCTCAAGACCGTAGACTGGGATCCTGTAAAGGAGAACTTCGGCGCAGCGGCCCCCCTCTTCGGGACCCTGGTGACCACCTTCTTCTCCCTGCTCTTTGCAATCCCTGTGGCAATAGGCATCGCCATATTCATCACCGAGATATGCCCCAACTCCCTCAAGGCCCCCATCGGGGTGGCCATTGAGCTCCTCGCGGCCATACCGAGCATCATCTACGGCATGTGGGGTCTCTTCACCCTTGCGCCCATCATGAGCAAATACATAGAGCCGGCCCTCCAGAACACCCTTGGCCACATACCTCTGCTGGGAAGCCTGTTCCAGGGGACACCCACCGGCATAGACCTTTTTACAGCGAGCACCATCCTGGGCATCATGGTGGTGCCCTTCACAGCCAGCATATCCCGCGACTCCTTCAACCTCACCCCCGCAGTGGTGAAGGAGTCCGCCTACGCCCTCGGGGCAACACGTTGGGAGGTGGTGAAGGATGTGGTCCTTCCCTACTCCAAGCTCGGGGTTTTCGGCGGGATCGCCCTCTCCCTGGGAAGGGCGCTGGGGGAGACCATGGCTGTTGCCTTCGTCCTCGGGGTGAACTACCAGATCCCTAAGTCTCTCTTCGCCCCGGCATCCACCATATCAGTCACCCTGGCGAATGAGTTCACCGAGGCGGCCTCTGATGTCTACCTCTCATCGCTTTTCTATCTCGGGCTCGTCCTCTTTATCATGAGCTTTGTTATCCTTGCCATAGCCAAGTTCTTCCTCCTCAGGGCTGAAAGGACCTTTTCCAGATGACCAGGCAGAGCTACAGAAAACTACAGGGATCAATAGCCTTCACCCTCTGCACCCTGGCCACCCTTTCGGGCCTCTTCTGGCTTTTTTTCATCCTCGGTGATGTGCTGGTGCAGGGAATAAAGGCGGTCAACCTGGACCTCTTCATCCATGACCCCGTTCCAGTGGGGGAGCAGGGAGGAGGACTGAGAAACGCCTTTGTGGGACATCTCATGATCGTCCTCCTGGCCACACTCATCGGTGTGCCTGCCGGTGTCCTGGGAGGGACCTTCCTGGCTGAATACGCCAGGGGAAAGGTGATCGCGCGGCTCATCAGCATACTCTCGGACATCATGGTGAGCGTCCCCTCCATTGTCGTGGGCGCCTTTGCCTACGCCATACTCGTCAGGCCCATAGGCCACTTCAGCGGCTGGGCAGGCGCTGTGGCCCTTG
>JBAZFD010000073.1:4917-8134 GCA_041653575.1 Thermodesulfovibrionales bacterium | reverse complement strand
CATCGGTGACGACCTCAATGCCTACATCAAGACAGCAAAGGAAAAAGGAATCATCCCGGCTGATATGCCGGTGCCCTTCGCCCACACGCCGAGCTTCGTGGGCTCCTATGTCAACGGCTACGACAACATGATGAAAGGAATCCTCACGACACTTTCAGAAGGGAAAAAGGGCGAGCCCAACGGGAAACTGAACATCATCCCCGGCTTCGACACCTACACCGGGAATTACCTGGAGATCAGGAGGCTCATGAAGCTCATGGGCGTTGAGGTCAATCTCCTCGCCGATGTGAGCAGCGTCCTCGACGTGCCCAACACAGGGGAGTACAAGCTCTACCCCGGAGGCACACCGCTTGCAGATGCGGCTGACGCCATCAACGCGAGCGCAACCATCGCGTTGCAACAGTACTCCACGGTAAAGACCATGGAGTATATCAGCAAGGAATGGGAACAGAAGGCCCTCACCCTTTCCCCCATCGGCATCAGGAACACCGACAAATTCTTCGATGAGGTCAGCAACCTCACCGGCAAGCCCATACCGCAGGAGATCATGGATGAGAGGGGCAGGGCGGTGGACGCCATGATAGACTCCCACCCCTATGTCCACGGCAAGAGGTTCGCCCTCGTGGGAGACCCGGACCATCTCCTCGGGGTGGTGAGCTTCCTTCTGGAGATGGGAGGCGTGCCGGTGCATATCGTCTGCACCAACGGCAACAAGAAGTTCGAGACGGAGATGAATGCCCTCCTTGCCCAGAGCCCCTTCGGCTCAGAGGCAAAGGTCTACATCGGCAAGGACATGTGGCACCTGAGGTCCCTGCTCTTCACCGAGCCGGTGGACTTCCTCATCGGAAACTCCTACGCCAAGTCCCTCTGGAGAGACACCGGCACGCCGCTCATCAGGATCGGCTTCCCGCTCTTCGACAGGCACCACCTCCACAGGTACCCGATCATCGGCTACCAGGGCGTGATCAACCTGGTGAACTGGGTGGTGAACACCGTCCTCGACGAGCTGGACCGGAAGACCCTGAACAGCGCAAGCTTCGACGTGATCAGGTAACAAAGAGGGGCGGGGCAATTGCCCCGCCCCTCTTTGTTACCTCAGCTCCCCGAAATTCTCCATGTACCTCTGGAGAAACTCCTCAAGGGAATAGCTCTGCTCCTGGGTGCCGTATTTCTCCACTGCATAGGCAGCAGCCACAGCCCCCATCCGGGCTGACTGCTCCAGGTCATACCCTGATGAAAGCCCCTTGAGCAGACCTGACCTGTAGGCATCACCGGCTCCTGTCGGGTCTGCCACGTCTGCAACAGCCGCCACAGGAACTGAGATATCACCGTCCGCGCTGCTGATGACTGAGCCCTTCTCCCCCAGGGTAGTGATAATGGTACCGGTCAGGCCGAGGAGCGTCTTTTTGTCCAGGCCGGTCATGGTCATCACCATCTCCAGCTCATAGTCATTGGTAATGAGCATGAAGGAACCGCCTACCCATTCCTTCAGGGACGCGCCGTCCCACTGGGTGAGGGACTGGCCGGGATCACAGATGTACCTGATTCCCCTTTCCCTGCACTCCCCGGCGTATTCCTTCATGTCAGACAGGTTCCCTGGGGCGATCAAAACGATGGAGGCTTTGGGATCAACACTATCCAGGCCGTATCCGGCCTGATGCTTCATGGCGCCGGGATTGAAACCGGTTATCTGGTTGTCTGCCTTGTCTGTGGTGATGTAGGCCCCTGCGGTGAACTCCTCGTCGATGACCTTTATTCCTTCAGTGGATATGCCGTGGGAGCTCAGCCACTGGAAGTACCTGTCATAGTCCTTCCCTATGGTCGCCATGATGACAGGACTCTCGCCAAGGAGGCTCAGGGAATAGGCAACGTTTCCTGCCGTGCCCCCGAACTTCTCCACCATGCCGTTAACGGTAAAGCAGACATTGAGAATGTGGATCTTATCGGGGAGAATATGGTCCGAGAACCTCCCCGGAAAGTCCATGATCCTGTCATAGGCCATGGAGCCGGATATGTAAATATTCATACTACCTCCTCAGTCTGTTCTTGCAAGACCCAGACATTATTACAGCACGTCTCTATGGTGTCAAGGACAGGGGACAGCAGGACAGGGCGAAGGCACTACAGAGCAATTTAAGGGCCACCCTCCATAGTGCCTGATGCGGCTTCCTGTCCCATTTGGGCGCTGAAATGTGATAAGCTGAACACTATCATAAAAAACCGAAGGAGCGGCAGGGGACAGTGAGACAGGACTCAGCAAAGAGCAGCGCAAAGGGCATAAGCAGATCTGAGCTGGCATCATTCGTAATCGTGGGGGCTGTTCTCCTGCTCTCCCTCAGGCTCCATCTGCTGCCTGCGCTGATATCAGGGCTCTTTGTCTATGAGGCTGTTCATATCCTCGCGCCTTTGCTCCCGATCAGAAGGCTGAGTGACAGCCGCGCAAAGCTTACCGTGCTCTCGCTCCTCACCATTCTGATCATTACGCTTCTTGCCTTCGGGCTCTGGGGAATCATGCTCCTCTTCCGCAATGGGGCTGACGATATCCCGGCACTGCTGCACAAGACTTCGGTCATTATTGAAGGAGCGCGGGGAAAGCTTCCCCTCTGGCTGACAGCCTATCTCCCCACCGACTCCAGGGAGATTACCGCCGGAATCATGACCTGGCTCCGTTCACACTCAGGGGAGCTGAAGATCATGGGTGAGGAAGCCGGGAGAATTGCAGCGCACATACTGATCGGCATAGTAATAGGAGGACTGATCTCTGTAAAAAAGCTGACACCGCCTTACGAGCGGCGGCCTCTGGCGCAGGCCCTGGCCGGGCGGGCCGAGCGGGTAAGCAGGGCCTTCCGGTCCGTGGTCTTTGCCCAGGTGAGGATCTCGGCGCTGAACACCTTTTTCGCCTGGCTCTATATAGGGGTTGCGCTCCCCCTCTCCGGCGTCCACCTCCCCGCCCAGAAGACCATGATAGCCATCACCTTCATCGCAGGACTGCTGCCGGTGATCGGCAATCTGATCTCCAATACGGTGATCATCATCGTCAGCCTGAGTCACTCCCCGGTGGTTGCCGTTGCCTCTCTCGTCTTCCTCGTGGTCATACACAAGCTTGAGTATTTCCTGAACGCCCGGATTATAGGGACCCAGATCAATGCCCAGGCCTGGGAGCTGCTGATGGCAATGCTCGTGATGGAGGCAGCCTTCGGGATCTCCGGGGTGATCG
>JBAZFD010000073.1:0-4907 GCA_041653575.1 Thermodesulfovibrionales bacterium | reverse complement strand
TCGCAGCCCCCATCTACTACGCCTATATGAAACGGGAGCTCTCAGACCTGAGATTGGTCTGACCGTCCCAGGCTGTTGCGGCCTGACTCCGCATCCAGGAATTCCCTGAACAGACCCGGCAGGTCAGCTATCACATTTTAATTCTCCTTACTGTTGAACAAAGGAAAGAAGGGACATCATGGCTATGGACCAGAGGATGTCTATGGGCAGATGGACCGGGGCGGTGCTGTCGAAGAGGAGGTCGCACCGGGAGTCCCACTCGTCGTCCCTGAGCCAGAGGATCATGGTGACGGGAATACGCGGAAAGGGCCTGAGCTCAACAGCCGCGTCGCCGAAAGAGACCCCCCTCCCTCCGAGCCTTTCCCCCTCTTCGAGAAAGCCCATGCGGTCTTCGGCATACTTCTTTGCAGGCCCATCAAGGGGCAACAGATGAGAGCCCTTGAAGAACTGTTCTCCTTCAGGCAGCCCCTCGGGCTTGACGAGCCTCCCCGTGGGGCCTGCCTCTACGGCCTTCACCAGGTACCAGAGGGCTGAGAGCCGGTAGAAATAGGCGAGCCTTGTGAGAAAGATCTCCCCCCCTTTCGCTGCAGTGGTGATCTCCCGGGAGTCGGGATCAAAGAGAAAATCAAAGCCGAAGGACCGGAGCCGATACTGGCCTGATTCGGGGAGCCAGACAGCGCCGCTTCTTTTGCAGACCTCCTCAGGCTGGAGCTCGGCGAGGATCTCCCAGGCCTTTTCTTCTCCGGGAATGGATGCCATAGACACTCTCCTTCATCAGAATTATCCATCATATCACACAGGGCGGGGGGGAAGGGGATGCGCTTCTATCGCGGCTTTACCTTGCTCCCGTCCCGGATGGACTCATCAGGATGGCTGATGACTATTTCACCTTTAGCAAGGCCTGAGACAACCTCTGCTGTCAGGCCGTTCCTCTGGCCTGGCCGGACCTTTCTCAGCTCTGCCCTGTTACCCCTGACAATGAAGACCGCCCAGCCGCCCTCGCCTGTCCTGAAGAGGGCTCCGGCAGGGACCTGGAGCACATTCCCTGCTTCCCAGATGATGAAACGGGCCTCAACCCTGTAGTTGTCTCCCAGGCTCCGCCACTCCTGGGGCAGGGAGGTGATATCTGCTATGACAAGCGTCCTCTGCTCTTCAACGCCGAGGCTTGATACCTTGGTGAATCCCGCAGGCTCCACGACCCTTACCTTGCCGGAAAGTGCTGAGTCCCCTCCCCAGCGTTCAAAAAGAACAGGGGTCCCCGGCCTGATTTTCACCGCATCGGCTGAGAGCACCTCCACCTGCACCTCAAGCCTTGCTGGGTCTCCTATGTCGATCAAAGGCTCTCCCGAGTTCACCATTCCCTCGCTCTCCCGGTGGCGTTTGAGGACAACGCCGCTGACGGGTGATGAAACGGATACCCTGCTGCCGCGTCCGGGCTCAGCAGAATAGAGAAGGGCTGTGCGGGCCTTTTCGAGCTCAAACCTCGCCGATTTCACCGTTGCCTCGGCAGAGAGGAGGCTCGCCCCTGCCCGCTTCGCATCGCTCACGGCCAGGTCCATGCTGTTTTTTGAGGCATACCCCTCTGCAAAGAGCTTCTCTGTGCGCTCCTTTTTTGTTGCTGCATATTCCGCGTCGGCAGCCCGCGCCCTGGCATTCTCCTGCGCAGCCCGCAGGGCAGCCTCGGCTGACGAGACCGCTGCCTCTGCCGCTGCGCGGCTCCTCGGATCAGGCACGGCGGACCTGGGCGGCTCAAGCTCCACAACAGCCTGTCCCTTCACAACCGGGTCGCCCACCTGGAGCAGGATGCGGCGCATGAAACCGGCGACAGGAGCTGAGAGGACAAACCTGTCCTTCACCCTGGTCTCCCCCTCCTCCTCCACAGTAACCTGCATCGGCCCGCGCGAGACCTTCACCAGATCAACAGCCGCAGGCCTGGGCATGAAACCGTAGACAATGACGCCCATGACAACTGCTGCAATAACGATGACAATAATCCACCTGTTCTTTTTCATCGTTCAGTACCTCGTGGATGTATCAGGCGATGAAGGCTGTCATTCCGGCTTGTCCGGAATCCTTCCTGAGTTGTCTTCATACAGCTCCCTCCGCAAGAGATTGATCCTTCTGATGAGCTGTCGCCATTATAACAAAATGATTCTGGTCAAGCCGGAATGACGGATTGCTCTCCTCCCCATGCCAGCCTGCTCCTCAGGGCAAAAGCACGATCAGGAATAATGAATCCTGTTATGTGTTCACTCTCGCCATTCCCCCTTAAAAAAGGGGGATGAAGGGGGTTGTCTCCTTTCCGAAAGCAGAGAAACAACCCCCTGCCCCCCTTTCTTAAGGGGGAATGCGCCCCCTCCTCTGAGTTCTGAGGATAGTGGATAGGGAATGAAGCTGTTGAAGGCAGAATTTTTCTTTGAATCCCCCATAGTGCCTTTGCCGCCTACTCCCTTGCCTTCAGCACTGCCACGAGGTCGAGCCGGTTCAGCTGATTGCGGATGATCAGGCCTGAGAGAATGGTCGAGACCACCACCACAGCCGCGGCAAGGGAATAGGTGGCAGGCGTAATCGCCACAGGGACCCTGAAGAGGTCAGAGCTCACCGCGCCTGCTATGTACTCGCAGAGCCCCTCTCCCATGACAAGCCCGAGGGGAATCGCGGCAACCGCCAGCAGCCCGAGCTCGCCGAAAAAGATATAGGAGATCTCCAGCCGCGTATACCCCAGGACCCTCAGGGTTGCAAGCTCACGCCGCCTCTCGGATAGCGCGATCCGGGAGCTGTTGTAGACAACGCCGAAGGCAATGGTCCCCGCAAGGATCATGGTCACAAAGGTGAAAAAGAGGAGCGCCTCCGCCTGGGTCTCGTAGAAGTTCCTGATCTCATCCTGCCTTACCACAGCCCCGGCGACACGGGGCATCTCCATGAGCCGCCGGTAGATCTCCTGCCGGTGCAGCGAATCGGCTGTGAGATAGACCCCTGAAACAGCGTTGCCCTCCTTCATCTGCCTGTTCAGCGCCCTGAGGTCCATGTACCCCTGCATCCCGATGTACTGCCTCACAAGCCCGGACACCTGTACCCGAAACACCGGCCTGCGGCCCTCAAGTGCCTCTATGGTCACAAAATCTCCCGGCCTGACACCGAGAAACTCCCCGAGATAATCCGTAAGCACGATACCCTCAGCCGGGATATCCAGGGGCTTCAGGTTCATATCAAGAGGATGATGGAGAAGGTTGCCGGGCTCGATCCCCTGGACAGAGGTCCTGTAGCTCCTGTTGGCGAACCTGATCCTCGCGGGCACGGACCTGAAGGCCTCGGCAAAGGAGACGCCGTGCAGCCCCCTGAGCTCATAGACCGCCTTCCGCGAAGCAGGCTCCACAAAGGTAACGGACATGTCCTCCTTCTGGGAGAGCCTGAACTGCACATTCACCATGAAATCAACGGCATCCTTCGAAAAGGTGCCTCCCAACATGATAGCACAGGAAAGGGCTATGCCCGTGACGGTGAGGAGCGATTTGACAGGACGCCTCTCGATATTGCGGAGGATCATCCGCGTGGGCTGTGAAATCAGGCGTCCGAGGCCTACCTGCTCAACAACAGACCGCCGGTACCGGGCAGGAGGTTCGGGCCGCATCGCCTCGGCAGGGGTAAGCATCACCGCCTTCCGCACTGAATACCCCGTTCCTGCTATCCCCGCCACAGTAGCAACCATCGAAGCGGTAATCACGACAGAAGGGCTCAGCTCAAAGAGCAGGTAGGGGAACCTATAAAACTGCATATATATCCCCCCGATCTCCCTGCCGAGCCAGACCCCCAGGGCGAGGCCTCCTGCCACGCCGACGAGGACGATCAGGACCACCATCTTCAGATAATGGAGCCCCACATCCCTGTTGCTGTAACCGAAGGCCTTGAGCATCGCTATCTGGTCCCTCTGGGTGCTGACGGTCCTGCTGATGGAGACGTTGAGCAGGAAGGCGGCGACAAAGATGAAAACCGTGGGGAATATGGCGGCATACCGTTCCAGCTGCCTGAACTCCTCGCTCAGGAAGCGGTGCGATATCTGGTCCTTCCTGGTGTATGAGCCTGTGCCTCCGTAGTCATCCAGGAGCCTGTCGAGCCTCATGAGCAGATCCTCTTTCTGCGTCCCCGGAGAGAGGGCAAGAGCTGCGTCGTTGAAGGCGCCGTCCATGTCATAGGCCTTGCCGAGGGCGTCGCGGCTCATCCAGAGTATGCCGTACCTCTTGTAGTCGGGGCTTATGGAGCCAGGTCTTGTCTGGAGCACAAACTCAGGGCAGAGGGCGATTCCCACAATGGTCAGCCTCTTCCATCTGCCGTTTATGACCGCACCGAGGCTGTCGCCGGGCGAGAACCGGTGCGCCTCTGCAAAGGCCTCGCTCACCACCACCTCGCTCTCGTTCCAGGGCTCCACGAGCCTGCCCCGCCTGATGTAGAGCCTGTTCAGGAGCTGCCTGCCCCTGTCGGGAAGGGAGACCAGCTTTCCTGTCACCGGTTCAGGGAAGCCCTTGATCTCGATCTTCACATCGGCCACAACGCGGGTCTCCACACGGCTCACGCCGGGGATTTCGGCTATCCGCTCCTTCAGACTTTCAGGCGCCCGCTTCAGAGATACAAAGGCATCGGCGAAGCCGTAGTCCGCGTAAAACCTCTCCCGCGTCAGGTTGAGGGACTGCATGTTGCTGATGAGCATGACATAAGCCGCAACGCCGCTTGCGATGACAAGGGCGATGGCAAGGGCCTGCCCCTTTGACTTCACGAGGTCCCTCAGAAGCTTCAGGTCAAGGGGCTTCACAGGATCACCAGTGCAGCTCCCCAGGCTTTTTCTTTTTCGCGTTGAGGATCACCTCGGAGATCTGGCCGTTGCTGAGATGGATCACCCTGTCAGCCATGGC
>JBAZFD010000072.1:0-8205 GCA_041653575.1 Thermodesulfovibrionales bacterium | reverse complement strand
GTGAGGCGCTCCAGGAAAATGTCATGTCCATCCTTGACGCCATAAAGGTGACCCTCGAGAACACCCCCCCCGAGCTCTCGGCTGATATCGTTGACAGGGGAATCGTCCTTGCCGGCGGCGGGGCCTTGCTCAAGGGGCTTGATATCCTCATCAGGGAGCAGACCGGCGTTCCTGTCATTGTTGCTGAAGATCCCCTGACTGCGGTGGTGCGGGGATGCGGCATGATGCTGGATAAGCTGGACCTCCTCAAGAGGATCGCCATCGCCACGAATTAGGACAGGCCCTGAAGCGGCCCTGTCCTGATTATATACCGTAAGAATCAGTAGCCATGCCCAAAGGAAAGAAGAGACTCCTCATCCTCCTCGCCCTTATCATTGCCGGAACAGCCCTTATGACGATCCAGCATAAAGGGGGGGGGCTCGCTTTTTTCCGGGTTCTCTCCTCGCCCTTTGATTTCATGAACAGCGTCACCACAGGTCTCATCGACCGTTTTGAGGGAACCTGGGATGCAAAACGGGAGAATGAGAGGCTCAGGAAAGAGCTGACAGCCCTGCTCCTGGAGAGGCAGAGGTACGGAGAGGTGATGAGGGAGAACAGGAGGCTCAAGGATCTCCTCTCCCTGAAGGAGGTTCAGCCCCGGTATCTGGCCACCGCCAGGGTGGTTGCCCGCGGGTATGACAGGCTCCTCAACACCGTCATCCTGGACAAGGGCTCATCCAGCGGCATAGGGAAAGACATGGCGGTGATCACCACCAGGGGACTGGTGGGAAAGATCTATACCGTGAAGCCGGGGTCGTCCGAGGTGCTCCTCCTCCAGGACCCCAACTTCTCCGTTGCCGCCCGCCTCCAGGAGGGCAGGGAGGAAGGGGTGATATCCGGGGCAGGCTCTCGCTGTACGCTGAAATATGTTCCTCCCGAGGTTGAGGTGAAGCCGGGGGCAGTAGTCATCTCATCCGGCCTGGACGGGATCTTTCCGGCAGGCCTTCCCATAGGTTTGGCAAAGAGGGTGAAGAAGGAAGGGGCTGGTTTCTTCCAGGAGATCTCTGTTCAGCCCTTCCAGTCGGAGGCCTCTGTGGAAGAGGTGGTTATAGTAGGCAAGTAGCATGATCAGGTGGATTGCCCTTACCTTTCTGACCTTCGCCATTCAGACCCAGCTCCCTCTGGCCCGGTCGCTGGACCTCTCCATTGTGCTTGTCTATTTCTTTTGCCTGAGGACCATTACCCGCCAGTCGGCAGGCTGGACAGCTGAGGGGCAGTTCTCCGGCATGGCGGAGTTCAGGGGCATGGCCTTCGGCGCTCTCATCGGCTTTCTTGAGGACTCCCTTTCCGGCCACCTGATCGGACCGGCAGTGCTGAGCAAGGGGATGTCGGGGCTCCTCATCTCCATCCTCTTTTCCGATGTGCTCTTCCGCTGGACCCCCCTCTTCGGCTGCATCATCCTCTTTGCCATCACCCTTATGGACGGGTTGATCGTCATGGCAATCAGGCTCCCCCTCGACAGCATGAGCATAGACGTAGCCGGTGCTGTCCAGGCCATTCTCATCCGGGCGGTGGTGAACTCCCCCCTGGGGATCATCATGAGGCCCAGGGAGGATCGATGATCTTCAGGCGGATACAATGGGGCTCCTATCTGGTTATCGGGATCTTCCTGATCCTGGTCTTCAGGCTCTGGCAGCTCCAGGTCCTCAATGGCGACGAATACAAGGCCCTTTCCGAGGACAACAGGATGAGGATACTGAAGACCCCTGCCCCCCGGGGAATCATCCTCGACAGAAACGGCGTCCCTCTGGTGAAGAACATCCCCTCTTTCAAGGCCTCCATCATCCTGGACAATCTCAGGGCTGCCGACCTGGATCAGCTCTGCCGGCTCATCGGCGTCAGCAGGAGCGAGGTGGAGGCAAAACTGGCCAGGGGGGACAACAGCCCCTTTGTTCCCCTCACCCTCAGGACCGGCCTGAGTTTTGAAGAAGTAGCCCGCATAGAGGCCAGGAGGTCGGATTTCCCCGGTCTCTTCATCGAGACTGACGTGGGAAGGGAATACCCCTTCGGGAAGGTGGGCGGGCATGTGATCGGGTATCTGGGGAAGATATCGCCGAAGCAGCTGAAGAACCCCGAGTTGCAGCATTTCCCTCCTGAGGCGATGATCGGTCAGTGGGGCGTTGAGGCTCTTTTCGACAGCCAGCTCAGGGGTGTGCCCGGCGAGAGGGTGATAGAGGTGGACGCCCTGGGCAGGGAGCTGCGGATGATACAGGAGCGGTCGCCTGTGAGGGGAAAGGATATCAACCTCAGCATTGATATTGCCATCCAGAAATCCATTGAGGATGCCTTCGGCCAGAAAGGCGGCGCCTTTGTTGCCATCCTCCCTTCCAGCGGGGAGGTGCTTGCCCTTGAAAGCCTGCCTTCTTTTGACCCCAATATCTTTGCCAGGGGGTTAACGGCTACCGACTGGAAGGCCCTTATGGAGGACAAGAAGCACCCGATGCTCAACAAGGCTGTCCAGAGCCAGTACCCTCCCGGCTCCACCTTCAAGATCATCACCGCCATAGCGGCGCTGGAAGAGGGTGTTATTGACCCAGCGACAAAGATCAGCTGCACAGGGGGCATAAACTACGGGAAATGGCGCTTCGGCTGCTGGAAGCATGAGGGGCACGGCCCGGTGAACCTTCACCAGGCGCTTGTGGGCTCCTGCGATGTCTATTTCTACGAGTTGGGGAAGAGGCTGGGTATAGACCGGATCCATAAGTATGCCACTGCCTTCGGTCTGGGGAGCCAGACAGGGATTGTCCTCATGCCGGTGAAGGAAAGAAAGGGGATCATCCCCAGTGTCCAATGGAAAAAGGAACGCCTGAAGCAGCCCTGGTACCTGGGGGAGACTTTTGTCTCTGCCATAGGTCAGGGGTATGTCACAACCACCCCTATCCAGATGGCCATGATGATGGCCACTGTCTCCAACGGAGGTCAGATCTATGAGCCCACGCTCTTAAAAGGCGGCTCGAAGCCGAAGGGGAGGGTGAGCATCAGACCGGAGACCCTCAGGCTCGTGAAGGATGCGCTTCGGGGGGTGGTCAACGAGTCGGGGGGCACAGCAGCCGCAGCCCGGTCAGGTATCGTTTCCATAGGCGGAAAGACAGGGACCGCCCAGGTGGTGGGAAAGAAAAAGGGGCTCACCGGGGAGCAGTTCATGGACCATGCCTGGTTTGTGGCCCTGGCGCCTGTGGATAAGCCGGAAATTGCCCTCTCTGTCTTTGTGGAGCACGGAGGCCACGGCGGTAGCGCAGCAGCCCCCATGGCGAAGACAGCCATTGAGGCTTACATGCAGAGCAAGAGGTCCGCCGTCGGCCAGGGGGAAAAACAGGCAGGAGAGGAGGGAGGGAAAAATGCCGCAAATCGATAGGAGACTTATAAAGAACTTTGACTGGATAACCCTCGGCCTTATCCTTGCTCTTGCGGTCATAGGGATTCTGACGATCTACAGCGCCACCCGTCCGATCATGGGCGGTGATCATCCCGATTTCTATCTCAGGCAGATTGTCTGGCTCTCCATCAGCTTGGTCGTCATGCTGGTCCTCATTACCATTGACTACCGCTGGCTTGAGCGGATCTCCTATCCCTTCTACGGCATAGGCCTCTTTCTCCTCCTGCTGGTCCTCTTTGCAGGGAAGGCCACCATGGGAGCCCAGAGGTGGCTGAACCTCGGGTTTTTCTCTTTCCAGCCCTCGGAGTTTTTCCGGATCATCTTCATTCTCGCCTTCTCCCGGTACCTTACCTCCCTTCCGCAGCAGATGCCACGGTCTGAAACGCTGAAGGGTCTCTTTATCTTCGGCCTTCTGCCCCTTGCCCTCCTTATCAAGCAGCCTGACCTCGGCACAGGGATACTCCTGGTCTCCCTCTTCGCTGTCCTCTATCTGGCAAAGGGGGTGAAGAGGAAGATCCTGGTGCTGGTCATTGCCATAGGCCTCATATCCGTTCCCTTCCTCGGCGGGATCGCCTGGGAGGGGCTGAGGGATTACCAGAAGAACAGGCTTATAGCCTTTATTGACCCCTCTGTGGACCCCACGGGCATCGGGTATCACATCAACCAGTCGAAGATCTCCATCGGATCGGGCGGCGCCACAGGAAAGGGGTATATGCAGGGGACCCAGGGCCCTCTGCGTTTTCTCCCGGAGAAGCACACGGACTTCATCTTCTCAGTCTTTGCCGAGGAGTGGGGTTTCATAGGCGGAGTCAGCCTCTTCGGCATCTATCTCATGCTCTTTCTCAGGGGGCTGGACACTGCAATGAAGGCAAAGGATGAGTTCGGCAGGTACGTGGCCATAGGGATCACAGCCATGTTGTTTGTCTATTTCTGCGTGAACACCGGCATGACCCTGGGGATTATGCCGGTTGTGGGAGTTCCCCTCCCCTTTGTGAGCTACGGCGGCACAGCGCTCATGAGCAACTTCATTGCAGCAGGCATCCTGATCAACATCAGGACCAGGAGGTTTGAGCTTTTTTACCCGTAAGGTTATGATAAAATATCTTAAATTTTTCCCGGAGGACGTTTTATGAAGATCATAGAAGGAGTGCTGAGTGCGGAAGGTCTGAGGTTCGGGATCATTGTGGCAAGGTTCAATGACTTCATTACCTCACGGCTGGCGGACGGGGCGGTGGATGCCCTTGTGAGGCACGGCGCAAGGCAGGATGACATAGAGCTGGTAAAGGTGCCGGGGGCCTTTGAGATCCCCTTGGTGGCGAAGAGGATGGCACAGAAGGGGACCTACGATGCGATTATCTGCCTCGGCACGGTCATCAGGGGCGCGACACCCCACTTCGATTATGTGGCAGCCGAGGTCTCCAAGGGGGTTGCAGCAGCATCCATGGATTCCGGTGTGCCCATTGCCTTCGGCGTCCTCACAACAGACAGCATCGAGCAGGCGATTGAGCGGGCCGGGACAAAGGCGGGGAACAAGGGATGGGATTCTGCCATCACCGCCATTGAAATGGCCCAGGTCCTGAAAAGGCTGTAAGGGGAATGAAAAGAAGAAAAGCAAGGGAGTACGCCCTCCAGTTCCTCTACCGGATAGACTTCCTGACCGACAGGGAGCGTGCGGAAGTAATGGCAGGGCAGGAGATCAATGCCTTCTGGCTGGATATGGGGGAGAAAGACCCCGATATCCGCGCCTTTGCAGAGGATATTATCAGGGGGGCCTTCAACAACCTCGAGTCGATAGACGCCACCCTCCAGGAAGTGGCGGAGAAATGGTCCCTCCAGAGGATGGCCCATATCGACAGGAACATTATGAGACTCGCCGTTTATGAGCTCGTCTACAGGAAGGACATCCCCACTGCGGTAACCATCAACGAGGCGATTGAGATCGCCCGCAAATATTCAGCCCTTGAGTCAGCCGCCTTCATCAACGGCATCCTGGACAAAATAGCCAGGGCTCACAACAAGAAATCATCGTCATAAGGACCTCCCCATGAGCTATGCGGTCATCTCCGATGTCCATAGCAACAGGGAGGCCCTCCAGACCGTCCTGCAGGAGATAGAGGGGAAGGGGATAAAGGATATCCTCTTCCTCGGTGATGCTGTGGGATACGGCCCTGCTCCTGATGAATGCCTGGAGACCCTTGTCTCAGCCTGCTCTGTCCTCATAGCCGGGAATCACGACTGGGGGGCTGCGGACAAGATGGGCATCGGCCGGTTCAACCCTTTTGCCAGGCTTGCCCTCGGATGGACAAGGGAGGTCATGAAAAAGGGCAATCTTACCCTCCTGAAAGGCCTTCCCCTCACAGCGGAGCTCAGGGACAAGGGGGCCTTTCTCGTCCACGGCAGCCCGAAAGAGCCTGAGAAATGGCAGTACCTTCTCACCCCTGAAGATGCAGAAGAAAACTTCCCCTTCTTTGCCCAGCCCCTCTGCTTTGTCGGTCACAGCCATCTGCCCTTCATCATAGAAAGAACCTCAGAAGGAGATATGACGGTCCACAGGAATGAGGCAACAGTCACGGATGGCAGCAGGTACATCATCAACCCCGGCAGCGTGGGCCAGCCCAGGGACGGAGACCCACGGGCCTCCTTTGCCGTTGTTGAAAACAATCTCATCACGATCCGGCGCGTGGAGTACGACATTCCAAAGACCCAGGCAGAGATGAGAGCCGCAGGCCTCCCTGAGTTTCTTGTTGAGAGGCTGGAGAGAGGATGGTAGGTTCAGCAGCATCTTTTGTCCTGACGCATTGAGCGCAGGCTTATGCTGGGTTTATATCCCTGTACCGCTGGATTTCCCTGATGAAGATCTCGCCGTACCTTTCGAGTTTGGTGTCGCCTACGCCGCTGATCTCACGCATGGCGGAGAGGGTGAGGGGGAAACGGCGGCAGATCTCGTGGAGGGTCTTGTCTGAGAATATGACATAGGGCGGGACCTGCTGCTCGTCTGCAAGCCCTTTCCTGACGGTGCGGAGTATGCCGAAGAGGGGCCTGTCGTATTCCGCTGCTTCATCAATCTTTTCCCTGAGAATCTTTTCCTTCGGCTCCTCCCTCCTCAGGGCTGAGATACTCTCCCTGCCGAAGAGGATATCGGAGCCCTTCGGGCTGATCTTCAGCACAGGGTAGGGATCTCCCTCCTGTATGAGCGCCTCTTGGGCAAGGAGCTCGTCAACAATCCCCCGCCAGTATCTCTTGTCCCTTCCCTTGCCTGCGCCGTAGGTCTTGATCTCGTTGTGCCCGAACTCTCGGATCCTTTTTGTGTCTGCCCCGGTGACGATATCCACGATGTGGCCTGCGCCGAACCGCTGCTTTGTCCTGGAGATGGCGGACATGATGATCTGGGCGTCAATGGTGATGTCAACCTGCTCCACAGAGCCTGTGCAGATGTCGCAGCAGCCGCAGTTCTCCCCTGGGTACTCCTCGCCGAAGAATCCCAGGAGCTGCTTCCTCCGGCAGACATTGTGCAGGGCATATCCTGCCATCTGGTTCAGCTTTTCCAGGGCAATGGACCGCTCCTTTTCGTCGGGTATGGCGTCGATGAAATACCTGAGCTTCGGGATGTCGCCCCTGCCGAAGAAGAGGATGCACCGGGCAGGCTCGCCGTCACGTCCTGCCCGGCCTGTCTCCTGGTAATACCCCTCCACATTCTTCGGGAGGTCGGCATGGATGACGAACCGCACATTCGATTTATCTATGCCCATGCCGAAGGCGATGGTTGCCACGATGACCTGGGTTTCATCCCTGTTGAAGGCCTCCTGGTTCCTGTTCCTCTCCCCGGCGGACAGCCCGGCATGGTAGGGGAGGGCGGCAATGCCCTTTGACCGCAGGAATTCCGCTGTCTCCGTCACCGAGTCCCGCGTTGTCCTGTAGATGATCCCCGACTCACCGGACCGCTCCATGATAAAGGCCAGTATCTGGGCGCCTACCTTTGATTTCGGCTTCACCTCATAAAAGAGGTTCGGACGGTTGAAGGAGGCGCGGACGATATGCGGTTTTCTGAGGCCGATCCTGGTGATGATGTCTTCCTGGACCTTCTGGGTGGCTGTGGCGGTGAAGGCGGCAACAGGCACGCTGGGAAACATCCGGGGGATGAGGGAGAGCCCGAGGTAATCGGGACGGAAGTCATGGCCCCATTCTGAGACGCAATGGGCCTCATCTATGGCAAAGAAGGAGATCCGGGCAGCCTTCAGCCTTTCGAGGAAATGGGGCATGGCGAATCTCTCGGGCGCGATGTAGAGCAGCTTCAGCCTCTTGTCCCTCAGCATCCGGTACACAGAGGAGACCTCTTCGCTGTTCAGGGAGCTGTTCATGAAGGCGGCGGTTATCCCGTTTTCAGCCGCTGCGTCCACCTGGTCCTTCATCAGGGAGATGAGGGGGCTGATGACCACTGCCGTGCCTTCCATCATTGATGCAGGGAGCTGGTAGCAGAGGGATTTCCCTCCGCCTGTGGGCATCACGGCAAAGACATCCCTGCCGTTGAGGATGTTCCTGATGATCGGCTCCTGGTTCGGCCTGAACTGCCGGAAACCGAAGACTGCGTGAAGGGCATCGTATAAGGGGTCCTGCGATGGGGAGGTCTGGCTCATACCCCCTATTGTACCATGGGGGTATGAGCCAGCGAAGCTTGCAGCGTCAGGAGAGAGAGGGTGATTCCGGCATCCTGAGGCGGCTGAGGCCCTCCCTGACGCTCTCTGAGGTGACAGTACAGAGGAGCCTCCGGACCTCCGCGGTGTTTGCCTCGG
>JBAZFD010000071.1:0-8219 GCA_041653575.1 Thermodesulfovibrionales bacterium | reverse complement strand
GCCCTGGCTATCCCCGCCCCCAGCTCCCGGCATTCCTCAAGGGAGGCTGTCATGATTGTCAGGGGAAGGATCTTTGCCGAAGGGCTGAAATACCCGATAAAAGGGAGCTGCACCTCAAGGGAATGCTCGTAAAGATGGGCGCTCAGATCCTCAGCAGCAAAAGGGACCTCCTGCAGGATCATCCTCCCCAGTTCCCCGTCTACGGCAAAACTGCCCATGGGCATCTCCCATGCCCCTGAGCTCATGAGAGAGACCGGTGCGCCGAGGCCGGTGTGGTTGGGCCCGACAAGGATATATGTCTCGGGTGAAAGGATTGAGGAATAGACAGCCCCGGCCACATGGCCGGAGTACATGAGCCCTGCATGGGGAGAGAGAATGCCTATGGCCTCTTCCTTCCCGGACCCGACAACATACCGGGCTACCTCCTGACGCAGCCGGTCAGGATCAGCGCTGTAGAACCGTCCTGCCACTGCCGGACGGCGGAGAACAGGGTCTCGCTCCTTCATCAGTAAGCATCCCCCTCTGCCTCATAGGGCATGTTGGAGAAATCCACAAAACGGGTGCTGTCGCCGAGGAAGGTGAGGTTCACGGTGCCTGTGGGCCCGTTCCTCTGCTTTGCTATGATCACCTCTGCCTTTCCCTTGTTGGAGGGGTTGTTCTTGTTGTAGACCTCATCCCTGTAGAGGAAGATGATCAGGTCCGCGTCCTGCTCAATGGCGCCGGACTCTCTCAGGTCCGCCACGTTCGGTTTCTTTTCCCCCCGTGACTCAACAGCCCTGTTCAGCTGGCTCAGTGCGATGACAGGGACCTTAAGCTCCTTGGCCAGGGCCTTGAGAGAACGGGATATCTCGGATATCTCCTGCTCTCTCCTCTCGAAGGTCCCCCTGCTCCTCATGAGCTGGAGGTAGTCCACCACGATGAGGCTCAGCCCGCCGTGCTCCATCTTCAGCCTCCTCGACTTCGCCCTTATCTCAAGGACCGTGATGGCAGAGGAATCGTCTATGAACACAGGCGCTGCAGCAAGTCTCCCTGCGGCATTGGTGAGCTTCGGCCAGTCCTGCTTACTGATAAACCCTTTCCTCACATGGGAGGAATCAACCAGGCTCTCGGCGCAGAGCATTCTCATGGCCAGCTGCTCCTTGGACATCTCAAGACTGAAGATCGCTATGGGCTCCTTCATCTCAATGGCCACATGCTGGGCAATGTTCAGGGCAAAGGCGGTCTTACCCATACCGGGCCGCGCCCCGACGATGATCAGGTCGCCGGGCTGGAAGCCCGAGGTCATCTCATCAAGGTCCTTGAACCCCGAGGGTGTGCCGGTGATCGCTTCCTTCCTGTCGTAGAGATGCTCAATCATCTTGAAGGTGTCCTTGATCACCTCCCTCATGCTGGCAAAGGAGGTCTTGGTCCTCCTGTCGGCAATATCAAAGATCAGCCTCTCTGCGTGGTCCACCATCTCGTCGGCGTCCCTGTTCTCTTCATAGACGTCTGTCGCAATCTGCGTCGCTGTCCTGATGAGCGCCCGGAGAAGGGCCTTCTCCCGCACAATCTTGGCGTGATACTTGATATTGGCCGATGTGGGCACACCGTTCGCCAGGAAGGAGAGGTAGCTTACCCCTCCCACAGCATCAATCTCGTTGCTTCTCCGCAGGTAATCGGTGAGCGTTACAATATCGACAGGCTCGTTCTTTTCATAGAGGGAGAGCATTGCCCCATAGAGACGCCGGTGGGTCTCCTTATAGAAGTCTTCAGGGCTCAGGGATTCTACTGCACGGGAAAGGGCCTCATTATCGAGGATGATTGCGCCGAGAACGGATTGCTCCGCTTCGATGTTCTGGGGCGGCAGTCTGTCTACTGCCTGTTCTGATGTTCTCACTTGTGCCTCCCCACAAAAGAAAAGAGTAAGGGAGAGACAGTCTGCGCTGTCTCTCCCTTACTCCGTGTTGTGCTACTCGCTTACGACCTGGATTTTCAGCTCTGCGACAACGTCACTGTGAATCTTGACAGGAACGGTGTAACTCCCAAGCCTCTTGATGGGCTCCTCCAGGACAATCTTTCTTTTGTCTATCTCAATGCCAGCCTTCAGAAGGGCCTCTGCGATATCCATGGCAGTGACTGAACCGAAGAGCTTCTCCTCCTCACCTGCCTTGGCGGTGATGGTAACGGAGGCACCGGAGACCCTTGCTGCCAGATCCTCGGCTCCGGCCCTCACCTTCCTGGCCAGATCCTGGATCTTCCTCTTCTCGTGCTCAAGCGCCCGTATATTCCTGGGATTTGCCTCAACTGCGAATCCCTTGGGGATCAGGAAGTTCCTGGCGAAACCGTCCTTGACATTCACTACATCTCCCATCTGTCCCAGTTCCCTGACAGATTCCTTCAAAATCACCTGCATATAAAACCTCCGTCTTTCATTATAGCTATCGTAAGTGCGTTCCCGTATTATACAGGAAAGGGGACAGGCAAATCATTTCTTCCCGCCCTCTATTGCTGAAAGGTCCATCTTTCCCTTGTCACCCACAAGCACAAGGAGATAGTTCTCTGTGTCCAGGTACTTCTTTGCCACCCTGAGGATATCCTCCTTGGTCATCTTGTCGACAAGAGCGTCGTACCGGGAGAGATAGTCGGACCCAAGGCCGCTCAACCACATCTTGCCGATGAATTCAGCGGTGTCCCTGTGCGAGCCCAACTGAAGCGGCAGGGACTGTTTGAGAAACTCCTGGGCAGTCTTGAGCTCCTCATCAGAGACCTGTCCTTTTTTCATATCTTCCATCTGGCCGATGACCTTCCCGAAGACCTTTGACACGTCACCGGGGTTCACCTCAGCGGTCACCTCAAGATACCCTGCTTCCTTCATGGAGATAACCTTACTGTAAACAGGATAGAAAGGGGTCTCGCCCTGGAAGGCCTTGGTGAGACGTGATGAAGGGGCAAGCCCCCCGAGGATAAAGTTCATTGCTGTCACTGCGTCGTAATCGGCGCTGTTGCGTGCGACTCCAGGCAATCCCAGATCCATGGTCACCTTATCCTGAACTCTCTGGATGAAGCTGACTTTTTTGCTCAGGGTCGCAATCTTCTCCTGTACAGGCTGCTTGGCAGTCTCGCCTGTCCATTCGGCCATATAAGGCCCTGCGATTCCCTTCAGCTCCTCAAGGGAAATAGCGCCGACAACAACGAGGACCGCATTCTTCGGAGTGTAATAGCTCTTATAAAAGGAAAGGACATCATCCCGTGTGATCGCCGAGAGGCTCGCAGGCGTTCCTGCCAGATTCCGGCCATAAGGGGAGCTGCCGAAGATATCCTTGGCCAGCATCTCCCCGGCGAGGCCGAACCCTTTTTTCGGCTGGCCCAGCTCAGCCAAAGCCTCCTGTTTTTTCCGGTTGATGCTCTCCTCGCTGAATGTCGGGTCCACGAGGATGTCCACCAGGAGGTCAAAACCGTAGGCGGCCTCTTTTCTCACAATGGAAACATTGATGCTCGAATA
Source organism: Thermodesulfovibrionales bacterium (assembly GCA_041653575.1). GTDB lineage: Bacteria > Nitrospirota > Thermodesulfovibrionia > Thermodesulfovibrionales > Dissulfurispiraceae > JBAZFD01. The sequence continues at coordinate 4,738 of JBAZFD010000071.1, read as the reverse complement.
ATCAGGACCGATACTCGTGTCCACTGCGCCACCGGCATTCGCTGCATCTTCTATGATGCGTTTAAAATTCCTGTGCTTGGTCCCTGTCATGATCGACTTTGCGGTGAGGGATGCGACCCCCTCCTTCCCCTGCGGTTCCTGGAGGACAGAGGCGTTGGTCAGAAGGGTGATTGCAATGGTCTGCGTGGTTCGCTTCTCCATGTGGAGGACTGTCAGACCATTGGGCAGGGTAAAGCTGTTGACCTCCTCGCCAAAGGCCAGGACGGGAAGCAGAAGGATAAGAAGCAGCGTCGACAACAGGGTCTTCTTAAGCATAGCTCATCTCCTCTCGGTGCTATAGATTTCTCAGCCTCCTATTGTAAACAAATCCTCAAAAAAAATCCCCTCTGGAAAGAGGGGATTTGCAATCTTCTCAGCCTGCCCGTCCGGGATCACTGTACTATACTGTAGCCATAGGCAAAGTTCAGAACAGAAATGTCCGTCCTCCCCGGATAAACACCCAGCCCTGTGCTCACAAAGTTCAGTATCGGTTCCAGGACAGGAGCTATAACTGCATTGGTCACCGTATTCAGCAGGCCGCTGAGGAGCAGATTCAGCAAGGGATTGAGAAGCGTATCCAGCAGGCCGCCGTGCGGCCCGACCTGCAGGCTAACATCCAGGTTGTTCCCCAGGGTACTGGTGAGCCCTGTCACTGAGGTGCCTGCTGTGGCATTTATCGAATGGGTCTTCGGCAAGGGAGTGTCAAAGGTTAGGGAGGAGGAGCCTCCCTCAGCATCAACAAAGGACTTGGCTACCGCCTTGACAGGGATCCCTAAAAGTTCAACATCAACCAGCGTAGCAGGAGTGAAGTCATCCTGGTCGTGCGTCTCGGTACTGAAAAAGAGATCAGGGCCGATCTCACCGAGGAACAGCTTTGCCGTTGAGCTGCTGCCTGTCATCTCAACGGAATCGGGGTTGATTCTATCCAGGGTTGCATCACCCGCTCCCAGTTCCAGATAGAGAGGAACATGCACGTCAGTCCTTAAAACACCGAGGTCAATGTCAAGGGCTTTGGCATTAACATAGAGGCGTGTGGCCGCCGAGTGAATGGACTCCCCCACCTGCATGATCTTGATCACCGGAGGCTCCACAACCTTCGCCCTCAGATCCAGCTGGAGAAGAGGAGGGAGATTCACCGGCACTGCCGCTGAAACTGCGCTTTTAGAGTTAAACACCTCAGCTGCGACCCTGATGACATCAAGAACATTTGCTTCAGCCTTAACAAAGGCATCATGGTTGGTCTCGATCTGGATCAGCTCTCCCAGTTTTATCTTCAGGTTGATGGGATCAATGTCTGCAAAAAGGATCTGAGACCTCAGGAGCTCAAGGTTGATCCTGGCAGTTGTATCCTCTGTCTTCAGAGCCTGGAGGGTGAGGTCTATAATATCCAGAAGGCTCACTTCCCCGTTATCGAGAAGCGCCTCAGTTGTCCCGATCCCCAGCTTAATCTTCGCCAGGTCAAGAAACCTGATAAGGTCTATCGAAGCGGTAGCGATCCCCCGCCATCCGTCAACAAAGAGATTGATACTGGTACCCAAGAGGTTACCCAGAAGCCCGTTGAGAAGGGCTGCCTTCTCCGTATCCACTTCAAGAAGGGTTGCGCCAAGACTCACCACAGCGCCCTTCACCACATAGGCAGCGACGGCCTGCCCGCTGGGGTGATATGTTTCTTTCCCGAAAATGCGCCCGAAAAAGGCAGGTATCTCCTTCTGAAGGTAGACCCTCACGGCTGTCCTGTCTGAAGCGGGAGTATCCGTTGGAGTGAAGGTCTCCGACTCGGGATCCCACTGGCCGAGCTCAATCCTCTTCTCCTTCAGCTCAGCCGGGTCGAGCGCGTTCTGCGTGATGACATTGTCTCCCAGAGTATCCCTGTTTTCTATATCCCTGATCGCAGCAAGAACAGTGGCATCAGCCGTATTCTGGAGCTTAAACCTCGTATAAAAGATATAGCCAACGTCTGTCGCAAACCCGGCAATACCCACCAGTCCAGTAATCATCATTGCAACCAGTATGGCGGCCACTCCCCGCGAATCCTTCAGTATCATGATCACCTCTCCCCGGTTTCCCGCGATAAAGACATCAGAATTCTCATTCCGCCTGTCTTATACCCTAAAAGTTCTGGTAAGCCGCCGTCCGTTCAATCCGCGATGGAAACAGCAGACCGATACCCGGCAGCTCGGAGACCCCTGTCACGGACTGGTAATTAAACCCTACAGTCACCTGGGTATAGGACCCCTGCGGAGTATTCGGCGGGGTGACGACTACCGAGACGTTCGGCCCGTACCCGCTCAACCCCAGTTCGGTAATAAGCCTGGAAGCCTCAGCGTTTGCGGCTGTCTCTTTGTCATCCGAGGCGATATACCCAGCCCGCGCAGCCTGATAGGCCACCTGCTCCGTCTCGTAGGCTGTGAGGAAATAAATCCCGTACTCTGCTATAGCTATGACAAAGGCTAAGAGCAGAGGGAAAATGATGGCAACCTCAACTGCCGCAGCACCCTTTTGACACCTCATATCTCGTCTCCTGATATTCCCATTGTAATAAGTTTCTCCCTCGCAGGCTTGTAGTCTTTCTTCGCTACGGTCGACATCTTATACAGCTCCACTGCCTTTTCCGTCTCGCTGTTCAACTCATGCGCCTGGCCGAGGATGTAATAAACTTCATGAAGAGGGAATGCATCCATCAGGAGCTCCCTGGCCTTTTTGTAATCACCCTTCATCCCGTAGGCAAAAGACAGATTCTTGACTGTCTCAATACTCTGGGACAGTTTAAAGGAAGTGGAAAAGGAATTCATGGCCATGTCCGCCTCTTTCTGAAGCAGGTAGACAAGACCAAGGTCGTTGTAATACTTAGGGTTTGTCGGCTCCAGATCAAGGGCCTTTTTTATGGAATCAACCGCCCTGGGATAGTCGCCGGTCTTGGCGTAGGTCACCCCGAGACCGTCGAGGAGCCCGCTGTTTCTGCTGTTCAATTTCAATCCGCTCATAAAAGCGCTCACTGCATCGTCGTATTTTCCGGCTTCCCGGCAGGCAGTCCCCAGATAAAGCCAGTAAAGGGGATCTTTCTCCATTTCCCTGTTTGCCTTCAGCTCCAGGATAGCCACCTGGGGCATACCTGACTGTATGGCGGTTTTCACCGCAAGGTATTGATCCTCCCCGTAAGAGACCCCTGCTACTGTAATTATAGAAAAAACAAGGGCAAAAGATAAAATAAGTCTCACTGACTTCTTCATCGTGTCATACCTCCCAGGGCCTTGAGGAGTTGGTACATGGCTGGATAAGCCACAAGGACGATGATGGCAGGCAGAAACCCGAACACCACCGGTATGGCAAGCAGAACAGACATCTTGGAGGCCCGTTCCTCTGCCCTGATAACCCTGCTCTCCTCGAGCTCCCTGAGGGTTGCCTTGATTGAGTCTTCAACAGGGGCTCCAAGCTCCTGGGCCTGGAGGATATTGGAAAAGGACTCTCTGAGGATCGCCACTTCAGGATACTTATCCAGGACTTTTACCGCCTGGGTGAAGGGCACCCCGCTGTCGATACGGGAAATGATCTCCTTCAGATACCGGGTGATCTGAAATCCCATGGCAGACAGTGAATAGTAAGCCCTCCCGATGGCAGGCCTGATAGGCAGTCCTGACTGGAGAAAGAGGAGGAAGAGAAGGAGGAAGTAAAGGGTTTCGCTCCCCACATCGATCTTCCCCCCAAAGAGCTTCTTTTTCATCGCTGCAATACTGAGCCTCTCAGCAGAGCTTATTCCCGGCAGACCTTCAGCAATAAACTCTTCTCCCGGCCGTTTCTTGTTGAGGGAGGAAAGAATAAAATATGTTGTCAAGGCAGCAGCAATAAAGGAGATGATGATTACAGGAATCATGATTTCAGATTACCTCCTCCCACAAGCCTGAAAGTGATAAAGACGCCAAAGACATAGAAAGCCAGAACCATGATGATTCCCATCCTCCCCTCAGGAGTGATGAAGAACCGCAGGTACTGGGGGCTCATCCTCAGGACCGCCACCAGGATGATCAGGGGGATGACGGAAAGAACCATAGCGCTGAACCTGCCCTCTGCCATGAGACTGGAGACCTTCTTCCTGGCCATCATGGAGCGCCTCAACCGGTCTTCCAGGATATCCAGGGTGTCCGCGAGATTACCTCCTGCCTCCACATGCACCTGGATTGCGGAGCTGAGGAACATGAGGTCAGGAATATTCAGCCTCTTCGCCTCATCCACAATACAGGCCTCCACCGGCCTGCCCATGGTATGGGACATGTAATAGACTCTCCTGAATATCTCCCTGATATGCTTGGACGAAGAATACTCCATAGTGCTCTTGATAGCCCCAAGCAGCGGAAGCCCCGCCCTGATGGACCTTTTCATGATATTGACAGCATTGGGGAAGTTCTCAATGATGTCCTTCATGACCTGGATCTCCATGTATTTCTTGAAGAAGAAGGTCAGGAGAAAGCTTGCTATTGCAAGGGGGTAGAGCTTCAAGACAAGGAAGACAAGGACTATGAAACCGGTAATAATGTAGGCCTTGTATTCCTGGAAAAAGCCTGGGACAACACGAACAGTCTCAGGCGTCGCCTCCCCTGAGAGTGTCTCCATAAAGGCATCTCCGCTGCTCCTGACACGTGAATACACAAGGTACGTGACAGACATTGCAATGGTGACTGCCAAGAGGAAAAGAACTATTATT
>JBAZFD010000070.1:537-8249 GCA_041653575.1 Thermodesulfovibrionales bacterium | reverse complement strand
AGGGTCTATGCCGCCCAGGCAACGGGCTGCTCCCCCATCAGCGTGGCGATCAAGGCCGGAACGGATGTGATCAGGCCGGTGAAGCCCAACACCGTTGCCAAGTCCCTGGCCATCGGCAACCCGGCAGACGGCTTCTATGCCTCCCAGGTGGTGAAGGAGACAGGGGGCTACGGTGAGGATGTCTCTGATGAGGAGATCATCGAGGGGATCAAGCTCCTCGCCCGGACAGAGGGGATCTTCGCCGAGACAGCAGGCGGCGTCACCATTGCCACAACAAAGAAGCTCATCGAGCAGGGAAAGATCAACCGCGACAGCACAACCGTGGTCTGCATCACCGGCAATGGTCTCAAGACACAGGAGGCCCTGGCAGGCCACACCGCTGAGGTCAACCACATAAAGCCCAACATGGAGGCCTTTGAAGAGGTCCTGAAGAGGCTGAAGAACAGCTGACTGTTTCAGGAGCCCCCGGGCTCCTGTGAGATTCCTTTTAACACACACTTGAGGAGGTGACAGCATGGCAGTAAAGGTGAGAATACCCACACCCCTGCAGAGGCTTACCCAGGGCAAGGAAGAGGTGGAGGGTAATGCAGGAACCATTATCGACCTTATCACCGATCTGGACGCCAGGTTCCCCGGCATAGCCGAGAGGATCGCCGAGGCAGGCAAGGTGAGACGGTTCGTGAATATCTATGTCAATGAGGAGGATATCCGTTTCCTCCAGGCAGAGCAGACAGCAGTGAAGGACGGAGACGAGGTCTCCATCGTTCCCGCCATCGCAGGCGGCAGCAGAGAGTAGGCACGAGAGAGGACAGAGGAGGTTTGCATGAAGAAAAGAGTGAAGCTGACTTTCCCGCAGCACCTCATCAAGGAGCCTGTTATTTTTTCAATGGCCAAGAAATTTGATGTAATGCCCAACATCAGGCGGGCGAGGGTGACCGATACCGTCGGCGAGATGATCCTTGAGCTGGAAGGCGAGGAGCGGAACATCGAAGGCGGCATCCAGTTCCTCCGTGACCAGGGCATTGATGTTGAACTTATAGAAGGGGATGTTATCGAGTAGTGGCAGAGGTCAGCGCCCGCCTGCCTTCAGTGCGGGGGCTGACCATGACCATGGGAACAAAAAACATGTGGAGAGTTTATGGGAATAGGCGATTGCCATAGTTCCTTCCCTATCAGCGGGAAGGAGGATGTGTCGTGTATGGGATCCAGGGGAGGAGAAAAAGGCCACCTCTGGAGGGGTATCATTGAGAGATACAGGAGATTCTTCCCCGTCACGGAAAAGACCCCCGTTGTCAGCCTCATGGAGGGGAATACCCCCCTTGTGAGGGTCAATAATCTTACCAAAAGACTGAATATCGATCTGGACATCTACCTGAAGTTTGACGGCGCAAACCCTACAGGCTCCTTTAAGGACAGGGGTATGACCCTTGCCCTCTCAAAGGCTGCTGAGTCCGGCGCCAAAGCGGTGATCTGCGCATCCACAGGGAATACCTCAGCCTCGGCAGCAGCCTATGCGGCCAGGGCGGGGATAAAGCCGATTGTGGTGATCCCCGAGGGAAAGATCGCCCTGGGAAAGCTTGCCCAGGCCCTGGTGCACGGCGCCCATGTCCTTCAGATAGAGGGTAACTTTGATGATGCGCTTCGTATTGTGCGGGAGGTTGTTGAGCGGTACCCCATTACATTAGTGAACTCTCTCAACCCCTTCCGGATAGAGGGGCAGAAGTCGGCGGCCTATGAGATCTGCGATTTCCTGGGAGACGCCCCGGTATATCATTGCCTGCCTGTGGGGAATGCCGGTAACATCACCGCCTACTGGAAGGGATACAAAGAGTATTTCCAGGAAGGACTTATCCGGAGACTCCCCAAGATGGTGGGGTTCCAGGCCGCAGGCTCTGCGCCGATCGTCCTGGGACATCCGGTGGAAAAGCCCGAGACCATCGCCACAGCCATCAGGATCGGTAATCCTGCCAGCTGGAAGACTGCGGTTGCAGCCAGGGATGAGTCAGGGGGCCGCATTGATGCAGTGACTGACGAGGAAATCCTCTCCGCCTACAGGATCATCTCCGCTTCCGAGGGGATATTCTGCGAGCCGGCTTCAGCCGCCTCTGTGGCGGGTGTTATAAAATTGTACAAGGAAGGGTTCTTTGAAAAGGGCTCTCAGGTTGTATGCACCCTTACCGGACATGGCCTGAAGGATCCCGACACCGCCATCAAGGGGTCAGCGGAGACGGTGCGCGTCAAGGCCGACATCCAGCAGGTCAGCCGGATTATTGAGGGGATTCTATGAAATACGTGGTGATCATAGGAGACGGGATGGCCGACAGGCCCATGGAGGAACTGGGAGGGCTTACCCTCCTGCAGAAGGCCTCGACGCCCAATATGGACAGACTGGTCAGGGAGGGGACTCCCGGTATGGTGCGTACCATACCCAGGGGTTTTCATCCCGGCTCCGATGTGGCGAACCTGAGCATCCTGGGGTACAACCCTGCCGAGTATTACACCGGCAGGGCGCCCCTTGAGGCTGCCAGCATCGGGGTGAGTCTCGATGCCGATGATGTGGCATTCCGCTGCAACCTGGTGACCATCAGGTTCAGCACGGAGGGGTACCAGGGGATCATGGATGATTACAGCAGCGGCCACATCACCACAGAAGAGGCAAGGGAGCTCATCGGCTCAGTCGGCGAGGCCCTGGGAAAGGACGGCATTGAGTTTCACCCCGGAGTGAGCTACCGGCACCTCATGGTCTGGAAAGAGGGGAAGGCAGATCTGGATTGTATCCCTCCCCACGACATCCTTGAGAAGGAGATAACCGGGTACCTCCCCAAGGGAGAGGGAAGCGAGCTCCTGAGGGATCTCATGGTCCGGTCCGTGGAAATCCTGAAGGACCACCCGGTGAACCTGGAGAGGTTGAAGCAGGGGAAAAAACCTGCCAGCAGCATCTGGCTCTGGGGGCAGGGAGGAAGGCCAAAGCTTCCTACATACAAAGAGAAGTACGGCCTCACCGGATCACTCATCTCGGCAGTGGATCTCACCAAGGGGCTGGGGATCTATGCAGGCTTCGATATCCTCAATGTCCCCGGTGCGACAGGCTGGATAGACACGAACTACACCGGCAAGGCGGACTACGCCCTCAACAGCCTGAAGGATGTGGATTTCGTCTATATCCATGTGGAGTCCCCTGACGAGGCCGGACACTCAGGCAGCCTTCAGAACAAGCTCATTGCCATAGAGGACTTCGACCGTCTTGTGGTGGGACCTGTGATGAAGGGGCTTGAGGAAAGGTTCCCTGAGCACCGTATCCTCCTCATGCCCGACCACGCCACCCCTGTCAGGCTCAGGACACACACCGGGGAGCCGATCCCCTTTGTGATCTTCGACAGCAGGCGGAGGCAGCAGAAGGAGTCCGGTTCTTTTGATGAGTTTATCGGGGAAAGGGCCGGGGCCATGCATGTGGATGAGGGGTACAGGCTCATGGACTACTTTATCAAGGAGGGTTCAGTTTAATGCTCATCGTTCAGAAGTACGGGGGGACCTCCGTTGCGAATGTGGAGAGGATAAAGGCTGTTGCCGGGAGGGTTTCCCGTGCGGCGAAGGAAGGGCATCAGGTGGTGGTTGTTGTCTCAGCCATGTCAGGCGAGACGGACAAGCTCATCGGCCTGGCCGGGCAGGTATCCTCCAATCCCAGCGAGAGGGAGATGGACCTCCTCCTCTCATCAGGGGAAAGGGTCACCAGCGCACTCACAGCCATGGCTGTAGAGGAGCTGGGACATAAGGCAATGGCCATGACAGGCAGGCAGATGGGAATCATTACCGACGCCTTCCATACAAAGGCGAGGATAGAGAAGATCTCAGGAGAAAGGGCGAAGAAGGCCCTCTCGGACGGGTACGTGGTTGTTGTGGCAGGCTTCCAGGGCGTGACCGAGGGAGAGCTTGACGTCACCACCCTGGGCAGGGGAGGCTCAGACCTTTCGGCTGTTGCCATTGCCTCTGCCCTTAACGCTGACCTCTGCGAGATCTACACCGATGTGGACGGCGTCTATACCACTGACCCGAACATCGTGCCTGAGGCGAGGAAGCTGGAGAAGATCTCCTACGAGGAGATGCTTGAGCTGGCGAGCCTTGGCGCAAAGGTGCTTCAGACCAGGTCAGTGGAGTTCGCCATGAAGTACAGCGTTCCTGTTGTTGTGCGGTCAAGCTTCAATGATAATCCGGGGACTCTGGTCACCGAGGAGGATGAGGATATGGAGAAGGTCGTTGTTTCAGGGGTTGCCTATGACAAGAACCAGGCGAAGATTACTGTCATGGGTGTGCCCGACAAGCCGGGTATAGCGGCGAAGCTCTTCAAGGGGATAGCCGATTCCAATATCGTGGTGGACATGATCGTCCAGAACATCAGCAGCGATGGGAAGGCAACGGATATATCCTTCACCGTTCCCAGGACAGAGAGCAAGAAGGCGCTGAAGATGACCGAGGAAATCGTCAAGGAGCTTGAGGCGAAGGGCGTAGACCTGAGGGAGGACATTGCCAAGATATCCGTTGTGGGTGTTGGCATGAGGACCCATTCCGGCGTGGCCTCAGAGATGTTCGACGCCTTTGCCAAGCACGGGGTCAACATCATGGCCATCAGCACCTCGGAGATCAAGGTCTCCTGCCTCATCGAGGCGAAATACACCGAGTTGGCAGTGAGGGTCCTCCACGAGACCTTCGGCCTGGCGGCGTAATTATTGTAGGGGCGTATGGCCATACGCCCCTACGTTTATGCGCATCACGAGGAAGAATGAAACAGATCGAGATATATGACACCACCCTGAGGGACGGGTCGCAGGCTGAGGAGATCTCCCTCTCTGTGGAGGACAAGCTCCGGATCACCGAGAGGCTCGATGATCTGGGCGTCGCCTATATTGAGGGCGGGTGGCCCGGCTCAAACCCCAAGGACGCCGAGTACTTCAAGAAGGTGCGGAAGCTCTCCCTGGAGAGCTCTGTGGTGGTGGCCTTCGGGAGCACCCACAGGCCTAAGCACAAGGCAGAGGATGACCAGACCCTCAGGACCCTCATCGAATCAGGCGCCAGGGTGATCACCATCTTCGGCAAGACCTGGGACTTCCATGTGACCGAGGCCTTCAAAATACCCCTTGAGGAGAACCTGGAGATCATCCACAACTCCGTAAGCCACCTGAAGAAGCACGCTGAAAAGGTCTTCTTTGACGCCGAGCATTTCTTCGACGGCTTCAGGGACAACCCTGAGTACGCAATCAAATGCCTCCAGGCTGCAAAAGACGGCGGTGCTGACTGCCTCGTGCTCTGCGACACCAACGGTGGGACCCTGCCCCATGATATAAGGGCCGTGATGCAGATGGTGAAAAACTCTGTGAAGGCGAATATCGGCATACATGCCCATAACGACTCGGACTGCGCTGTGGCAAACTCCGTTATTGCAGTACAGGAAGGGGCGATCCAGGTCCACGGCACGATCAACGGTATCGGCGAGCGGTGCGGCAATGCAAACCTCTGCTCCGTGATCCCCAACCTCCAGATCAAGATGGGGCTTCCCTGCATTCCTGAAGACCGGATGGTGAGGCTCAGGGAGACCTCCCGTTTTGTCAGCGAGATAGCGAACCTGCGGCACTTCACCCGTCAGCCCTTTGTGGGGGACAGCGCCTTTGCCCACAAGGCAGGGGTCCATGTGAGCGCCATCAGGAAGAGACCTGAGACCTACGAGCATATGCAGCCCGAGCTGGTGGGGAACTCACGTCGGATACTCGTCTCGGATCAGGCAGGCAAGAGCAACATCCTGAGAAAGGCGGAGGAGGTCAATATCCGGCTCAGGCCCGACTCCCCTGAGCTCCAGGGGATCCTCGACAGGCTGAAAGACCTTGAGCATCAGGGGTTCCAGTTCGAGGGCGCAGAGGCATCCTTCGAGCTCCTCCTGAAAAAGGAACTGGGCCTCCACAGGAGGTTCTTCGATCTCATCGGTTTCAGGGTGATTGACGAAAAGAGGAAGGAAAAGGAAGACCCTTACAGCGAGGCGACCATCATGGTGAAGGTGGGCAAGAGCATAGAGCACACCGCTGCCACGGGCAACGGCCCGGTGAACGCCCTGGACAACGCCCTGAGAAAGGCCCTTGAGAAGTTCTATCCCGAGCTGAAGACGGTGCGGCTCCACGACTACAAGGTCCGCGTCCTTACAGCAGGCAAGGGGACTTTGGCAAAGGTCCGTGTGCTTATCGAGTCAGGGGACGATGAGAGCAAATGGGGCACTGTGGGCATCTCGGAGAACATCATCGAGGCCTCCTGGCAGGCCCTGGTGGACAGCATAGACTACAAGCTCCTGAAGGAGAAGGAATAGCCACAAGAGCTCGATTACAGACCGAACAGAAGGGGGGACAAAGTCCCCCCTTTTTTTGTTGTCCTCCACCCGGGAGAACGGTCTTGGTCCTTCCTGAGGCCCTTCTGTTCTGTGTTATAATCAACAAAGATTTTCAGCGCTCCGGCAAGGAAATACGGGACCGCCGAAGCAAATAATGAGTGTGAGAGGATCATGGAAGAAACAGGAATTGTGAGAGAGATACAGGGGCCGAACGCGAGGGTGGCGGTCCAGAGACAGAGCGCCTGTCAGTCATGCCCCGGCGGCTCGGTCTGCAAATCAATGGGTGATAATGAGGCCCTTGTGGAGGCCCTGAACCAGGCAGGCGCCGTGGCGGGCGACACGGTGAGGATTCGTTTCCAGCCCTACTCCTACCTCAGGGGGACCGCATTCATCTACGGAATCCCCTCCCTCATGCTCATTCTCGGAGCGATTATAGGAAAGGAGTACCTGCCGGCGAGCTTTCCCGCAGTGGAGCCCGATATCCTCTCCGCCATTGCCGGGTTCGGGTTTGCCATCCTCTTTTTCATCATCATGAAATTCTGGATGAAAAGGTATGAGGGGAAGACGGAATACATGCCGGTCATAGACGAGATAATTCAGCGCCGGGAGCCGGATTCGGAGCAGACGACCCGGCAGGGATAGGATTTTTGCAGAGCAGGAGAGGCTGCCGGTCAGCCTCTTACAGACCACAGCAGAGGGGGTTGTATGGCACGGATCGACGTGAATCAGCTCAGAAATGTGGCGATTATAGCCCACAGCGGCGCAGGAAAGACATCTCTCACAGAAGCCATCCTTTTTAATGCAGGGGCCATCGAGCGAATGGGAAGCGTGGACGCAGGGACCACCACCACCGACTACGAGCCTGAAGAGACATCCCGGAAAATCACTGTTTCCTCATCCATTGCCTTCTGCGACTGGAAGGGGACCAGGGTGAACCTCATCGACACACCCGGTTTCATCAACTTCATCGAAGACGCGCGCGGATGCCTCAGGGTATCGGACGGCGCAGTGGTCATCGTCAGCGCCATCTCCGGCGTCAAGGCGGAGACCGAGAAGATCTGGAAATACGCCTGCGAGTTCGAAATTCCCAGGATCGTCTTTATCAACAAGATGGACAAGGAGACAGCAGACTTCACCATGGCCCTCTCCGAGATAGAGAGGTCCTTTGACTCTGAACCGGTCCCGCTTACCATTCCCATAGGAGAAGGCGGCGGTTTCAGGGGTGTTGTGGACCTGGTCTCCCGGAAGGCCTATATCAGGGAGAACGGCGACGTGAAGGAGACCGCCATCCCTGCCGATATGGCGGCAAAGGCGGATAAGTACTGGAAGAAGCTGGTGGAGCGGA